>JBGSXN010000121.1:0-17379 GCA_041751355.1 Pyrinomonadaceae bacterium | reverse complement strand
CGAGATGTCTACCATCTTTATCTTTCCGGCCTCATCGAAATGCGAAAGTTCATTCATATTTTTACAGATGCGCGATCTCGGCGACCTCGCCTTTTTTCCTGATGCTTCCTTTTGGCAGGAAGATTAATGAATCGGCCTGGGTAAAGCCGACAAAATCCGACGACCCCTGCCATTTTAGCGGAGATGCTACCAAATGCCCTGATCTATTGGTTTCGAGCCGCGACGGCAGGTAGGTGTCACGCTCGCGATTTGCCTTTACATCGGCGCCCATCACGGCCCGTCCGTGAAGCAGCTTTGTCGACGCCGCACCCTGCATTTTTAGTATGGCGGTGCGGACGAATAGATGAAACGTAACGGCCGCCGACACGGGGTTGCCGGGAAGGCCAAAGATCATTGTCTTGCCCAGGCGGGCAAATACTATGGGCTTGCCGGGTTTGAGACGAACTCTTTCAAAGAAGATCTCGGCGCCGAGCTCTGACAAGGCCGTTTTTGTGTGATCATATTTGCCGACCGAAACACCGCCGGTGATGATCAGTACATCGGAGGTCTTCGAGGCTGAACGGATCACTTTCTTAAGCTCGGCAATATCGTCTCCGACATTAGGCAGAACCTTGGTTTCGCCGCCAAATTTACGGCTCAGAACATCGAGCATTATGGAGTTTGAGTTCCTGATCTGGTTGCGGCCAGGCTTTTTCGTAACTTCGACGATCTCGCTGCCTGTGCCGAGGATCGATATACGCGGGAGCTTTCCGACTTCGACTTTGGAGTAGCCGAATGATGCCAGGACTGGGATCATATTCTCAGTGATGGCCTCACCAGCTTTGAAGATCGTCGTTCCGCGGGTTATCTCCGAACCCTTCCGCACGATGGCGGTCTTCTCTTTTACCGGCTCCAGTATATTTACAACTTCGTCTTTTTCGGTCGTGAGTTCTACCTTTTGCACGGCATCGGCCCCGGCGGGAACGGGTGCACCCGTCATGATCCGCACGGCCTCGCCGTTTTTCAGGCGCCCACGCCAGCCTTTTCCAGCGGCGGACTCACCAACGACAATCAGGGAAACCGGAGCTCTTACAGTCTCGGCGGCTATGACCGCATATCCGTCCATCTGCGAGCGGTCAAAAGGGGGCAGATCCATATCTGCCTTAATGTCTTCGGCAAGCACACGGCAAACCGTCTTGGCAAGATCAATGCTCGCGGACGAGAGAGACTTGGTCTCGCGCTCAATGATCTCAAGAGCTTTCGTGATCGGGATCATAGGCCGTGCCCACTTTTTCCGAAATAAGTGAAAAGTTATAACTGAAAAGTGATAACCAAAGCCGGAAACAAAGTTTTCAGATTTAGGTTTTCACATATCAGTTATCAACTATCAAGAAGAAAACTATCGTGTTTACCGAATCAAGTAAAACTCCGTCTGACGCGGGCGAATGAACTCATATCCCTTTGGTGTCATGACCGCGTCGTCCTCGGCCATTATGGTGACCTTTTGACCTCCCCATTCGGGAACGGCGGTTGAGGTATTTAGCTCGATCGACATATACGAGCCGGGGACGATCTTGTTGCCGCCGCCGCCGATATTGCCGCGAAAATCGATCGACGGCCCCAGGCCGTGGCCGTGAGTGCCGATCGGGTGCGAGTAGATCATTGCTTCGATGCCCTGGCGTTTCGCTTCCGCCATTGTCTTCTCATAGACCTCGGTGCCGGTCATGCCAGCACGGGCGACGCTGAACATAATGTCCTGGAGAAGATTGGTGTTCCTTAACGCAGTCTTCAAGCCCGTAGGAGCATCTTTTTCGGCCGCCTTCAAAACGTATGCGTGCTTTTGCCAATCCGTGCTCAGGCCCATGTAATTGAGGCCAAAGTCCACATGGATGAGATCGCCGCGTTGAATGACCTCGCTTTCGATTGCGGTGCTGAGGAATGGCCCTGTCGTTTCCGTTTGAGTGCGCTGCCGCTGCACGCGCAGATCCGGCTGAAACCAGATCGTCAGGCCGAGGTCATTGACCTGCTGCATCATCCACCAGCGGACATCGCCCACGGTTGTTTTTCCGGGCGTGATCACCTCCTTCGAGAAAGCCCGGCGTGTGATGACATCGGTTGCGAGAACAGCGTTGCGATAATGCTCGAATTCTTCAGGCAGGCGAGTGTCGAAAAACTCTGTCAGGAAGGCGGCGGCGGAAACAAACTTCTTTTCGATGTCCGGCCCGAGGGCCTCTGCGAGGAATCTGTAGGAGTCATAAGAGAGTCCGCTTTGCTGGCCGCGACTGCCGCCGATATTCAAACCGATCGACTTTGGACCACGCGCATCAATCAGTTTTCTGAGTTCTTCCCCAAACTTGTCGCGGGCGGGCATCACCATCCGATAGTGATTCTTAAGCCTCTCCTCGTCATAACGCACCATCGCGATTCGTTCTAAACGCTCGCCCTGGTCGATAAAAATGAAGATGTCGCGCCGGCCAACGATCGGGATCGGCGGAACGATATGTTCGGTCACGGGATCGCTGTTGAACTCCTCGTTGACCACTATCCACATTTCGATGCCGTGCCGCTTCATCATTGGAAGAAGCAAGGTCCCTAGCCGTTTCTGCAGCCATTGCTCGCGGATGTCCATCTGCTGACGCTGCGAAAGGAGTTTCGGCATCGCGGGAAGAAGTTCATCGGATCGGGTCTGCGCCGCCAGAGAAACTGCCACATAGACGACGCAAAACACAGTTAACACTAGCTTTTTCACGAACATATAGCGATTGAAAAACATTGAACCGTTTCGCACAAGATCGGACGAGATGATAGACTTCAAATTTGAATTTACGACTCGGATTTTACCACACCAGCCTAACAAGTGAGGATATTATAAATAGTGATCGAATTTGAACTTACAGACGAACATAAGGCATTGCAGCAGACCGTGCGGGAGTTTGTGGCGGGCGAGGTCGCTCCCTATATAAAAGAGTGGGATGAGAAGGCGCACTTTGAACGCTCCATTTTTGACAAGATGGCTGAGCTCGGATTGCTTGGCGTTTGCATTCCAGAACAGTATGGCGGTGCGGGCTTTGATTACATCTCGCTTGGCATCGTTTGCGAGGAGCTCGAGGCTTGCGATACGTTCCTGCGAGTCGCGATGTCTGTACATGTCGGGTTAAATTCACTCAGTGTTTACAGTTGGGGCACCGAGGAGCAGAAGCAAAAGTATCTCGTTCCCCAGGCAAAGGGCGAAAAGCTCGCAACGTTTGGCCTCACCGAACCGAACGCTGGATCGGATGTTGTCGGGATGAGATCATATGCTCGCAGGGACGGTGACGACTGGATCCTGAATGGCGAGAAGATGTGGATCTCGCTCGGCAACACGGCCGACCATTTTCTTTTCTTTTGCTGGACGGATCAGGAAAAGCAGAAGAATCGAGACCACAGCGGGATCTCGTGCTTCATCATTGAGCGGTCGATGCCGGGGTTTTCAAGTGGAAGCCTTCATGGCAAGATGGGGATCAGGGCCGGCGACACTGGTTATTTCTCACTGCAGGACGTACGTGTGCCGCAGGAAAATATGCTTGGAAATGAAGGTGAGGGATTTAAGATCGCGATGTTCAGCCTCGAGAACGGGCGATATACAGTGGCGTCGGGAGCGACGGGCGTCATCCGCGCTGCCAGAGATGCGTCGGTTGCATATGCTAATACTCGCGAAGTGCAGGGACAGACGATCGCCAACTTTCAGCTTGTCAAACAGAAGATAGCCAACATGGAAGCCGATTATCAGATGGCACATTTGCTTTGGTTGAAAACCGGCTATCTTAAGAATATGGGCTTACCTTCCGCCCGTGCAGCGAGTCTAGCCAAGTGGCAGGCGACGATCCGGAGCGAAACCGCCGCTTCCATGGCGATCGAGATCCACGGTGCTAATGGTTATACAAACGACTATCCCGTCGAACGGTATCTTAGAAACTGCAAAGCTGCCGTCATTTACGAGGGAACCCGTGATATCCATACACTGATGCAGGCCGATTGGGCTCTCGGAATGAAAAAGGAGAAAGCGGCTCGTGTGATCCTGCCGCCTTATAAGCCGGACAGCGCACAGGATGCATCAGCATAATTTTAGGAAGTATCGGTTTTCTGCTGCACATAAAGGGAAGAGGATGTCTGAAAGTTCTTTTCTTGGGGCTGAAGGCCACGAATCTAATAGCGTCGGGAGCATCCCGACGACTAAAAAGTAAGAGAGGCACCCTCCCTGATAGGGAGGAATATTATTGAAAATAAATGATTTACCGATGACTTCGTCCCTTTCAGGGACGGCGGACTTATATTGACCACTTTCGTCGGGATGCTCCCGACGCTATTACATTTGTCCCTTTCAGGGACTTTTCCTTTTTAATATATGACCGGATTACTTAGTCGAGTTTGAGTTTGAATTAGACTGCTTGACTGCCTCATAGTTCGGCGATTTGTTCGTCATCTTCCACTCACCGTTCTCTTTTTCAAAATGTAGGTCTAGGCCATTTGGATAGCTGTCGATATAGATCTTGGCAACCGCAGTGTCCCCCGTGATCTTTTCATTCTTGACCTCACATCTCTTATCGCTGACCTTTTCATCCTCGAGGAACTCGACAAGTGTTTTGATGTCATCGGATTTCATCTGTTCCTCAAAACTCTGAATAGTATCCTTGGTGAAGACCTTCCTAAGGGCGGCTTCGTCATTTTTCATCTTGGCATCGCAATAGGCCTTGAACAGTGGGGTTAGTGTCGGAGCATCATTAGTGACTTGGTCCTGGGTCGGCTGAGTAGGTTCCAGCGGATTAGTGCTTACGGAGTTTGCATTGCCATTATTCGAATTGGCCGGACCGCTGCCGCAGCCAACGAGTGCCAACGAACAGATCAATAAGGTCAGAACATAGCTGATCCCATATTTCATATTTAGATTTCCTCCTCAATATATAAGGTCAAGAGTATAATAAACAGGCTAAAATGAACAAAACAGCCCGATCTGAATTACACCGGACATTCCTTATCGACGGCCTTCCTCCACCATTAACTGCGAGAGGTCGGCATTTGCAGATCTTCGATACTTATATTGCCGAAACACGAATTCGACTGCGAAAAATAAGAGATCCATACGAGAATATGTGGACGCATATTTTGCAGCAGCGATACTCACCATCAGACGGCGTTGAAACAAAGTTCGTCGAAATGTACCTGAACGAGTCAGAATTCAAGCTTTTCGCTGGATTCGAGGGCCGAGAAGTGCGCAAGAATCGTTATTTCCATGAATTCGACCTTGCCGTCTACGCCTTTGATATATTCCTCGGTCCCCTGGACGGGCTGGCCATGGCAAAAGTCGAACTGGATACCCGCGAGGCATTGGATGCTCTTCAAGTACCGGCTTTCTCACGTATCGAGCTTACTAACCTGCCATTCTTTACCGGAGAGTCGCTTGCCGGCAAAGACTTTATGGATGTGGAGAACGAGTTAGATCGGATTGCAAGGCTTAGATCCGGTCAAGCCGGCAATTAGAAAAGCGGCCCTTTGCAGAGCCGCTTTTAATTTCTAAATATTTGTAAATCAGCTTTTTCGCGGTGTCATCGGGACGGCTCGCTCCAGCGAATCATAGATCCTCAGGTAGATCTGCGTTTCCTTAGGTATCAGCATTGTCCATGCCGGACCACCGCGGGTAATATAGCCTGCGAGCTTAGCCGGATTTGAATTATAGCCGGCGGCCATTAGCTGTTCCTGGGTAGCGATGCCGGTCAAAAGTGCATTAGTTATCGCCGGCCTCGAAAGCAGGTCATTCCACGTCATCTGCATATACAGCAGCATCGCTTGTGCGGCATTCACGTGATCTCGCATTCCTTCGACAAAGTCGGGCATAAGCGCAGCATGCGGATGGTGTGAGCGCACGATGCGATATGTCGACGGGATCATCTGGACCATCCCGCCCGCACCAGCGGTGCTTACCGCATAACGGTAGGTTTGTCCCTCATTCAAAGCGAATAGTGTGAAAATATCATTATAGATATTCGGGTGATATTCGGTCCGGAATCTGAGATGGTCAACATGCTCGACAGTAGCCAGCCTTTCCGCGATGTCGGCGACCTTTGGCTGGATCGAAAATCCCTTTTTTTTCAATTTTTCACGAGCGATCTCGATGACGTTATGGACGTAAAATTTACCTGCGTTTACTACCTCGGGGGTTACGATGCCCGGATGGGTAGACATATAGTAGGCAGTCTCATAATAGCGGCCGCCGCGTTCGACCGGATACTGGATCATGAGCGGAAGGTGGGCCCGGCCATTGACATCCGTTATGACGATCGGCGTGTTTACGCCGTTTGCCCGAATAGTGCGTGTGGTCATCGGTCGCCCATTCGACGAAAGGACGTTTATCGGCGAATTCGCAGTAAGAAATGCTTCCTTGCTCAGAACGATGTATTCCACCTTCTCGTCATTCCAGTCGTAATAGGCGACTCGAACAGGAACCGACATAGTCAATGGTTCCGACATCGACGTCACCAAAGGCCGCGTCTGCATCTGACGTTTTGCTTCCGCAAGTTTGTTCTTGATCTGAGAAAAACTCAGGCCCGTAGTTGTCAGATTGCTGACGGGAGCAGGCTGAACGGAAGTAGCAGCCGGCTGGACTGTGCTTGACACAGCCTGGGCCGGAGTCGCTGCCGGAACCGGTATTGGTGACGGAGTTCGAACAGGCTTCAGAGCCGGCAAATTATCGGTGACTATCACGCGCGGTCCGTTATCCGATTGCTGCGCGGGATGACCAGTGACGCTGAGCGCCGCAAGTAAGATGAGGCAGGGGGTAATGCATTTTTTCATAATTTAACTAGTTCGGAGAGTTTGCCGCAGTCAACTGTTTCGACCAGGGCTTTGTGGTGAGCACCTTTTAAGATTCTCGTAAAACAGGGAACGTTGTCAACCGTTTCGAAAAAATTATCGTATGCACAAGTGTTTCTTATGGCACTCCGGGGTTGTTTCAGCCGGGTATAAACGATAAATTAGTTTTTCCGCACATGATTGAGCGGAATATCGCTCACTATGCAAAAACTCTTCGGAACGGACGGCATTCGCGGCCAAGCAGGCGAATTCCCGCTCGACAATCAGACCGTAAACGTCATCGGCTCGGCACTCAGCAAGAGCTTTCGGGAACGTATTGGAAGGGATCCAAAATTCATAACCGGCCGTGACACTCGTGAATCGGGCCCATATATCGAAAGCTCTTTTCATTCCGGCGCTGCCGTCGATGGTGCTCAATGTGAGTCTGCAGGCGTGATCACTACGCCGGGAATCGCCTTTCTTACCGACGCGTTCGATTTTGATGCTGGTATCGTGATCAGTGCGTCGCACAATCCCTACGAGGATAACGGTATCAAGATATTCGCCCCGGACGGCAAAAAAATCGACGAAGCCACCGAGAACGCGATCGAAAGAGCCGTTTTTGCCAATCAAGGCATCCCAGCCGACTCGATTGAGGTAAGTTCGCAAAGGTCGGGAGCGTTTTGCCAGGCTTATCTGGAACATCTTCTCGCGGCAGCCGGGGAAATCTCGTTGTCAGGAACCAGGATCGTTATAGATTGCGCAAATGGGGCAGCGTCGTGGCTGGCGCCTCAGCTATTTGAGGCCACCCATGCTGATGTGATCACCATGAATGACGAGCCTGACGGTCAAAATATCAATCGTGACTGCGGTTCGCTGCATCTCGATGGACTGGCAAAACGGGTTGTCGAGGAATCTGCAGACATCGGAGTGGCATTTGACGGGGATGCTGATCGAGCACTTTTTGTCGATGAGAAAGGCACAATTGTTGACGGTGATGCGACACTTTGGGTGATGGCCCAATATCTGAAAGACCACGATAAGCTGAAAAATTCGACAGTTGTAGCGACTGTGATGAGCAACATCGGCCTCGAAATTGCTCTTAACTCCCGCTCGATAGACTTAATTCGGGCCAAGGTAGGCGACAAATATGTGCTTCAGTCCTTGCTTGAGACCGGTTCAGAGATAGGCGGCGAGCAATCAGGGCACATAATCTTTCCGGAGATCAGCCTCGTAGGCGATGGAATGATGACTGCCCTGCTCCTACTGCGGGCAATCAATGAACGGAAAGAGCCGCTCTCAAGGGCGGCAGACGGATTCGTGCGGTATCCACAGATACTTCTAAATGTTCCCGTCCGTCAAAAGATTCCCTTCGATCAGGTCCCGGAGATCGCGCGAGCGGCAAAAATGGTCGAGCAAGAATTAAATGGTGGGGGACGGCTTCTACTCCGTTATTCCGGGACAGAAAGACTGGCCAGGGTAATGATTGAGGGGAAAGACCAGAACGGAATTGAAGAACTAGCGAGAAAATTGGCGGATGTGATCAGCAGTTCGCTCGGCTAGATCGCGAACCGATGAAAAAAAACACTGTCCAGGTTAACCTGCCTGCCGCGGCTGCGCGATACGAGATAGTGATCGGCCATGGACTGCTCGACCACGCCGGTAAATGGGCGCGACGCTGTCTGGGAAAGCAGGTCAAACGACTGATTCTGATCTCGAATCCACTCGTATTTGAACTTTACGGCTCGGACACGATTGCGAGCCTGCGGACCGCCTCCTTTGAAATTGAACACTTCCTGATAGGCGACGGTGAAGAATATAAAAGCTGGGAAACTGCCGAAAAAACGCTCGACTTTCTGGCTAGTTCCAACCTAACGCGTTCGGATGCGGTTGTCGCTCTCGGCGGGGGCGTCGTGGGCGACGTCGCCGGGTTCGTCTCAGCCATACACCTACGCGGAGTCGCCTTTCTTCAGATTCCAACCACGCTGCTTTCGATGATCGACTCGTCGGTGGGAGGGAAAACCGGCGTGAATTCCAATTTTGGAAAGAATCTCATTGGAGCCTTTCACCAGCCACGCGGTGTTCTGATTGATACCGCGACGCTTTGTACGCTGCATCATCGAGAAATTACGGCCGGTTTTTGCGAAGCCATCAAGCATGGAGCTATTGGCGGATCGAAACTGCTCGATCCAATCGGCGAGATAGTCTCGCATTTTGCTGTCACCGAAATGTCACAGCTCTCGACAAACAAGGAATTTCATAATCGAATCGGAGAAATTATCTCGGCACAGGTCGAATTCAAGGCTGCAATTGTAATTGGTGACGAAAGGGAGTCAACGTTAAGGGCAGACAATAGGTCGCGTAAGATATTGAACTTTGGCCATACGCTGGCCCACGCTTTAGAAGCGGTGACGGATTATAAATACTTTAGGCACGGCGAGGCCGTAGGATATGGCGTTTTGTTCGCCGCTGAGCTTTCAAAATCCCTTGCTCTTTGCAGTAAGAAAGATGTAGAATTGTTGAACGATGTTGTGCAACGCGTTGGCGTTCTGCCGACGCTGTCCGGCATCGATCCAGGCGAAGTTCAAAAGGCCTTCAGGTTAGACAAGAAGAATATTTCTGGTTCGCTTCAAATGATCCTTCTAAAAGGTATCGGGAAGCCAGTAATAGTTTCTGAGCAAAACATCCCACTATCCGAATTGACGAAGGCCCTTGAGAAGTTTTTCGAGAAATGGGCATGACCTGCAGTCATTTTCCGGAGTATATGAAAATGAAAAATTCTACAGTAGATCGCGATAATGAACGTGGCAGTGCCGGCGTTAAGTTCGTGATAACAATGGTTATAATTTTTTTGGTTGGCCACGCCGGATTTAACTATGTCCCCGTCGCTTACGATGCGGAGAGCATGAAAACGGAGATGCAGACGGCAGTTCTGCAGGGTCTGGCACTACCCGGAAAGATGGATCCAGTCGAGAACGTTAAGTCTCGGATCGACAAGGCGATGGTTCAGAATCAGGTTCCTGCAGATGCGATCGTGGATGTAAAAATGAAGGGAAAAGCTCTCACCGCACATGTCGCGTATACAAAGCCCGTGAATATCTTGCCTTTTGGTATATATAAATATAATTACGTTTTTGACCACACGGCCACACCTTCGGGATTTCTGCTGAAGCAGTAAATCAAATCGCGGCGGCAAGGGCCTGCTGGATCTTGAGCGGTTGGATCTGTATCAGGGCTTCCGGAGCATCGGCCAGCCACGTGGTAGGACAAACGCCACAAGTCGTACATTTTTCTACAGCGGGACAAGGAAGACTCGATAGTGACTCGAGGGCTTTTTCGTGTTCGGTCTTTAAAAAATCGAATGAAAGTCCCGAATCCACGATAGTCCAGGGAAGGAACTCGTCATAACTGCGGTCGCGTGATGTGTGAAATGCTGGATCAATGCCGGTTTCTCGGATGGCCCGGTTGAGGTCACCACGCATTCGGGCCGCAAGGTCGATAACTTTGCTTACGCTCCGATCGCCTGAGGAAAATAGGGCCTGCTCGTGGGCTATTCGGGCCGACATATATCGGACCTCGACGTTCGGAATATTTCCAAGGCCGCGACAGACGTATTTGAGCCTTTTCTTCAGCTCTTTTTCATCACAGATGGCATCCCACTGCAATGGCGTGTTGGGTTTGGGAACAAAGCCATTAAGTGACGGAATGATCTTACCGGCTCGTCCAAACTTCTTGCCGGCTTCAAGCATCCGGTCCTTGATCCTTGTGACGAGAACAAACATTTCGTCGAGATCTTCCTGAGTTTCCGTGGGAAGCCCAACCATCATATAAAGCTTGACCGTCAGCATGCCTCGGTCAAAAACCGCACCGCAGATATCGACGATCTCGTCATTAGTTAGGTTTTTGTTGATCACTCGCCTGAGTCGATCTGAACCAGTTTCCGGAGCGACCGCGATCTGTTGATCTCGCGACGCGACCAGGGCGTCCAGTAGCTCGTCGGATATCTGGTCAAGACGAAGACTGGAAACCGAAATTCGATACTCCATAGCCCTCAGCTCACGCAGGATCGTAGATATCTCGGGATGATCGCAAACCGCAGTAGAAACGAGTCCGATCTTGTCGGTCTTTGAACGCCACTCGCGGGCCTTGGCAAGAATGTCTTTTGCAGGAACTACCCGTGGGGGGTAATAATTGTAACCGGCCCAGCAGAAGCGGCACCCCTGCGAACATCCCCGTGATATCTCAACGAGCAACCGGTCGCCCATCTCTGCCTCTGGTGACCAAATGGAAGTAGAAGGACAAAAGGTATCCTGATTTAAGAGGAATTGAGCAAGTTCGTCTTCGCCCCGTTTCAGGGCCCTGCGAAGCGTGCCTTCCTTTGGATTAGTAGCAGCTAGTGCCCGGCCGACCCGCTTGGGAACTCCGACTTCCTTGGGCACATAATCGAAAACTGTACCGTCATCGTTATAGATAACGTCGTAAAGAGACGGCACATAGAAACCGCGCCCGATTCGCGCGAGCGAACGCAGCAGTTCGGCTCGTGACTCGTTTTCGAAGATAGCGTCGGTAAGTTGAAAGGCCAGAATTTCGCCCTCGCCGACCGCGATCAAATCCGTAAAATCAGCAATTGGTTCGGGATTCAAAAATGATGCGGCGCCCCCCATGATCACTAAAGGGTGATTTTCATCACGTTCACGTGACCAGACCGGAATGTCCGACAATTGGAGCATCCGGGCCATATTAAGGTAGTCGGTTTCGAACGATATGGAAAAGGCCACCACATCAAACGACTTGACCCGCAACTGGGATTCCAGAGACATCAACGGTGTGCCCGTACGTTCATACTCGACCAGTTCGGCCTTATCCGGTAAAAATACTCGCTCGCATGTAACATCAGGTATCGAATTGAAAAGCTCGTACATGGTATGCATACCGAGATTGGCCATGCCGATAGCGTGGGTATTCGGGTAGCAAAGAGCGATCCGCAAGGATCCGCCGCGACCAAGGACATATCCTTCTTCAGCGGCAAGCTTAGCCCGATAGCTTTTCTGTATAAATTTACTCATTCCTCTTATAAAGACTAACAGATTTGTGCGAATACAAAACAAAACTAACGGGCGACCATAGTTCGCCCGTCATGAATTTGGGTCGGCACTCCCTTATTTTTTCTTTGTATCCGGTTTCTTGGTTGTGTAAAACGGACGGTGTTGAACGACTACTGCTTTATCCTCATAGACTCCGTCCCCGTCGAGATCGACCTTGACCTCTAGTTTGTATTTCTTGCCGGGCTCATGTTTTTCCGGCAAATCATAAGCAAGCGAGTACTGGCTTCGAAGCATCCCGTTGATCGAATTAAGATACTGGGGGATCTCGCCCTCGAACGTCATAGGGAAGTGGGCCCCGCCCGACTCCTTCGCCAACGTATTCATTGTATTTTGAGCCTGCAGAAATGTCAGTCGACCCGGGCTGCCGGTCAGACCGTCAGTGGCGCCTAGCCTATGTTCATATTTCTTAAAGAACAGGTTTCCCGTACTGATGATGTAGATCGGTATCCCGGCTTCCTGAACGATGCGGCGCATTTGGTCGTAATTTATTTTGCTAAAGGTATCAATGCCCGAAGCAACTAAAATTATCGCCCGGCGTTTGGCACGTACATCCACCATTCCGCCGTATTCTGCTTTTTCTTCCTTGGAGTTATCCAGGACCACCGAATCTCCACGTCCGCCGATCAAAGCAAACTGGAGGGCGTCGAAAAGATTATTCTCACGAAAGGCAGGTCGATTTCTCAACAAAAGGTCCACCGTGGCGCGAAGACGGCCCGGATCATTTGTGAAATCTGTTATCGGTGTAGGCCTCATGTCGAAAGCGATGACCGATGCGTAGTCGTGGGGCGGCTTAATAAAACCGGAAAGAAACTGAGCCACAGGTCTGATCACCTCATATGTGCCTGGCTCGAAGTAACCGCCGGAAGCCGAGCCAAAGATCTCCGACCACTTACTGTACTCGACAACCAAGGTCACCGTAATTGGTGAGTCGGGAGTCGAAAAGCTGGAAACTTCCTGCTTAATACCATTTTCGAAAACGGCGAAATTCTCTTTTGTGAGGCCACTGATTATTTGGCCGGATTTCTTGTTATAAACGACAGCGTCGACACTGACTATGTTTGCCTCGACTCGTTCAACCGTTGGGTCGTCGATGACATTCTTTTCCTCTTCTGCTCGTCTACGCTCTTCCTCAGCTTTAAGCCGTTCCTCTTCGGTCTGAGGTGCGGGGCGAGTGTTCTTTTTCCCGCTTCCTGCCGGCGGCTGGCCCTTCTGCGGCCTGGACTGTGCAGACACCAACGAAGAAAAGATCAAGACGAAGAGAATAGAAAATACGAAAGTGACTAGAACGACTCGGTGACGAGAAATTGAGGGCATCATATTGTTCCTACTGAGGTTGATCAATTCCTTAGATACAAATTGTCGACGTTTGGTTGGTCAAAATCAAGGTTACTTAATCACGGTATAAAAGTCAGCCGGGGTTCGCGCCGTACCCTTGACAAAAAGGCTTTGTTATTGACACGCATGAGTCGTGGCTCTTAAAATTTTTCTATTCCCTGTGAAAAGAAATTCTCAAGCAATAACGATCGAAAATATAAAGGAGGCTCACGTGGCCAGGAGAGACGAGATCCGGCGGCGTATTGCCGAATTTGAGCTGATCGGCACCGACGGCTCGGATCTGGAGCTTTGGGAGGAAATGGTGTTTTGTTTTTTTACAGGAGGCTGTTCCGCAAGAATGGGGATAAATTCGATCGCGGCAGTCAAGCCCTTACTTATGACGGGCGATCAACCACAATTAGCCGCAGCTCTTACCGGCGTTCATCGGTATCCGAATGCTCGAGCGAGATATATCATAGCTTCACGTGCATTCTTGTTAGAACATTGCGGGCTCGAATTGCGTAAAAAGCTTAACAATTTTGAATGCTGGCAGGAGCGGCGAGACTGGCTTGCCCGCGAAAAGGGGATAAAGGGACTAGGATATAAAGAGGCAAGCCACTTTCTCAGGAACATCGGTTTTAAGGGCTATGCGATCTTAGATAAGCACGTTCTCAACTGCCTCGCGGAGTTAAATTTAATCGACGACCCTAAGCCACCAAATACCCGTTCAAGGTATCTAAGGATCGAAGAAAGGGTTAGAAAATTAACGGATCTGACTGGAATCGATTTTGACGAACTTGATCTTGTCCTCTGGTCAATGAAAACAGGTATAATTCTGAAGTAGTTTCGCCTCTCACGTCGAATGGAGAAAGCGGTATGAAGTGTTACGGCAGTATCTCAGAAAATAGACGTGACCTATCTCTTCCGTTATTTCTTTTGATTTTGTTATCCATCCTCGCATTATCTCCCCCCGTCTTTACCGCGACGTCCGTTTCTGACGACCCGCGTGACATAAAAAAGTTGATTCGGGATGCCAGGAAACACACTCGTGCCGGGCTGCTGCAGGAGTCCGAGGCCATCTTAAGGCGTGCCGTCGCGATCGATAATACTCGCACAGACACGCGTGTCGAACTCGCCTATGTACTTTCGAAACAAGGAAAAATCCTCGAATCGTACGATTTGGTTCTCCCAGTGGTTCAGTCTGATCCCAGGAATCCGCGGGCGTTAGCCGTACTCGGTGCAACGCTGCTCAGGGCGGGCCGCTTCCGCGAGGCCCGTCTGTTGTTTGTCCAGGCGATTCAGAACAACAAACGCGAGGCGCTTGCATGGGCCGGCTACGGACTGATCGATTTTTACGAGAATCAAATATCAGAGAGCCTCGCAAATCTACGCGAGGCGACTTATCACGCATCGGATGAGCCGGATTATGTTTTTGCTCTGGCCCAGGTGTCCGCCCGTGCTGAACGCTATAAGGAAGCAGCAGAGGCTTACAATACGTTTCTTAGAATCTCAAAGACAACCGACACTGATAGGCGGGCTCGAATAAAGGGTCTCATAACATTTCTTCGTTTTCTTGGGGACACTGGCCCGCTATACGGGACGAGCGGGAGCGACCAGACCCTAGTGTCATTCGAACTTGTCGGAAACCGACCCGTTATAAAGCTAAAACTAAATGACCATCCTGAGCCTCTACGGTTTGTTCTCGATACTGGCTCGGGGATCTCTGTTCTTTCCGATAAGACGGCAAAACGACTCAGAATAAAGCCGATCACGAAAGGGGGGCATGCCAAGGGCATAGGCGGCGATGGGAAGTTTGAGATCGTTTACGGACTAGTTCGTCAGATAGGGATCGGCGACATTACTATCCGAAATGTACCGGTTTACATTAGGAAATTTCATGGCAGTACAACCACGGTCGACGGGTATATCGGACTTTCCCTAATATCAAAATTTCTAACAACGATAGATTACGGAGAAAATAGTTTTCTTTTGACGAAGAAAGAAGATGCGACGCGGGCATTCAACGAAAAAGCCGATCTCTCGCTTCCGCTTCGCCTGACATCAAGTGGTTTTCTCAGTGGCGAGGTTCAATTGGAGGGTATCGTTCCTCCGCTGAACTTCATAGTCGATACGGGCGCCAGCATATCAGTAATTTCGGAAGAGGTCGCGAAAACAGATCCGATCAGTTTCTTCGAGAGCGACCAGAAGTTACATGTGATCGGCTCCGCCGGGGTTACCAATAACGTTCCGACCTTCATGCTTCCCCGCATCACCTTCGGCGGCCACTCACGCAAAGACATAATGGCGGTGGCACTTGACCTCGGGATCATAAACGAGGCATCAGGCTTTCAGCAGTCAGGTATTCTCGGTGGAAACTTCTTAAAAAACTACCGTCTGACCTTCGACTTTAAGAACTCTCGAGTGACTTTTGTTTCCGTCCGACCCGAAAAAGATTAGACTGAGAAAATGAAATTAAGTATTTATCTGGAAACGTCCGTGATCGGAGCGTATCTGGATAACGGCGAACCTTTTCGTCGTGACCTTACGATCCGGTGGTGGGAGCATGAGCTTTCGGAATATCGGGCATTCAGCTCCATTCTTGTTCAAAGAGAACTGGAACGGACACCGGAACCTCATAGAACCGGTTATTTGAACCTTGTTAGACCTCTGGAACAGCTCGAGCTTTCTGAAGAGGTAACAATACTCGCAGAAGGATATATTGAGCGAGGCATTTTTCATCGAAAATACATCGCCGATGCTATCCACGTTGCCGCGGCGTCCTTTCACAAGATCGACTACCTGGTAACCTGGAATTTCGGTCACATTGCAAACGTCCGTAAACAGGCTCGTCTGCGATTGTTTAATACGGCAGCCGGGTTTTTCTCGCCACTTATCATTACGCCTGAGTTTCTGGTTCATACAACGTAAAAAAGCCGGACCGTAAACGGCCGGCTTTTCGTGAGATTTTTCGAGGCCGCGTTTACGGGCGGTAACCAGTTGACTCGACGAAACGGGGAAGAGCGATAGCCTGGTTTAGAAAGACCCCAAACTCAGTTCCTGACTTGACCTCGGCCTCGGCTCCTTTTGTCATCCTATCACCGAGGTAACCACCTCCTGCTCCTAACAACCCGCCGATCAGTGCTCCTTTACCGCCGCCTACCGCAGCTCCGAGTATTACGCCTCCGACTCCACCTCCACCGATGAATATTGCCTTACGATTCTTCATGGGTCTCCCCGACGCGGTGCCTTCGTTGTCAACGTCGGTACCCCCGTTGAGTTCGGTGAGGGAACCGTTGATTGCACGACTGGAACCGTTAGGAAGGCGGACCCGTGTAAAACTCACGTCGATTTCGCCCGGCTTCCCCCTGTTGGCGGCTGCCCGAACAGAATTAACTCGCCCCTGCAGAGTACTCCCAACCGGGACGACCACCACTCCATTATTCGAGTAGACTGGTTCTGTTACGGTTACGGTGAAGGCCTCGCCAACTCTCGCTGTCTTTGAACTTAACGTCCTATTCATTCTGGTGCGAATGACAGTGCCCGAAGCAACGGTAAATACCGGGGGTGCCGGTGCAACCCTCTTAGTTACAACTTTTCGCTTTAGAGCAGGCTTTCGCTGTTGAGAAAGGCCCTCGGTAGTTCCTAGAACAAAAAGCATAGTGAAAACTGTCGCCATGCTGGTAAAAGTAATAGTTCGCTTCATAATTTTCCCCCAGATAAAGAGTCTCGATCTCTGGCTCAAGGACGCGTCGCTTAGGCCGACATTTGGAGTGAGATCGACGAGCGGGCGTTGTCCACTAAATTGTTTCGAAAGAGAACGCTCATATTTTTTGGAATAATGGCTGATTAGAAATATACTCTCAGTGACATTTACAAATTAACACTCCTCCTTTCCCTGCCCTCGGCGTAAAATCCGGGGGCATATCGATTCAGAGGGAGCGTTTAACAACTTTTTGCAGGAGAGCCCTAACAATGCATCTATTGGCGCCGACGTTCCTTTTATTTGCCCTGAATTTGCTGGATGCTTTATTAACGATCGTTTGGGTGAGGAGCGGTGTTGCCACTGAAGGAAATCAGTTGATGGCAAGCTTGCTCGACATCGGCGATGGTACATTTATTGGCGTAAAGTTGGCGGTCGGGGCATTGACAGCCATTG
>JBGSXN010000120.1:0-3050 GCA_041751355.1 Pyrinomonadaceae bacterium | reverse complement strand
ATGGCAAAGCTCGTTAAAGCTTGCGACCATTTTATCTTCCAAGCGGGCATTAACTTCGGCCTCTGACCAAAAATAACCCATACGGTCCTGTACCCATTCGAAATACGAAACCGTAACTCCGCCAGCATTTGCAAGAATATCCGGGATCACGAAGATTCCTTTGTCGTGAAGGATTTTGTCGGCCTTTGGCGTGGTCGGGCCGTTTGCTCCCTCCGCCAGTATCTTGCAGCGAATGCGATCGGCGTTTTCCGAAGTGATCTGATTTTCCGTCGCACACGGTGCGAGTACGTCGCATTCGATCTCGAGCAGGCCTTTATTATCGACAGGGTCAGCGTTGGGATATCCTTCCAACGATTTATTTGCCCTTAAATATTCGAGTACCGCAGGAATATCCAATCCGTTCGAATTGTAAATTCCACCGCCTACGTCAGATATGGCAACAACCTTATAGCCGATCTGGTGCATCAGTTCAGCCCCAATGCCGCCGACATTTCCGGCCCCCTGGACAGCCACTGTGGTGCGCTCCGGCGTGAGGTCATAGCGTTTGATTGCCTCGTTAACAGTGATCAAGACGCCCCGGCCCGTCGCCTCGCGACGTCCCAGCGACCCGCCGAGGGCCACTGGTTTGCCCGTAACGACCGACGTCACCGTATGGCGGGCGTGCATAGAATATGTATCCATGATCCAAGCCATCGTCTGCTCGCCGGTGTTCATGTCAGGTGCCGGAACATCCTTGTCCGGCCCGATAAAATCGATTAGCTCAGCCGTATAGCGGCGAGTCATTCGTTCGAGTTCTCCGATCGACATCTGATGGGGATCGCAAATGATACCGCCCTTAGCTCCGCCAAATGGCACATTGACTACGGCGCATTTCCACGTCATCCAAGCCGACAGGGCCTTTACCTCGTCCAGTGAGACGTCGGGAGCATATCGAATTCCGCCCTTTGCCGGGCCGCGGGCAAAATTATGCTGGACCCGAAACCCTTCGAAAACCTGGATATGGCCAGTGTCCATCCGAACCGGGATATAAACCTTAAGTTCCCGGCTGGGCACCCGCATGACTGCATACAGATCGTCTTCTAATCCGAGCAGTTTCGCCGCCCGGTCAAAACGTTCGCTCATTGCCTCAAACGGATTTTTCTCATCGATGCCGCGAAATCTGCGCATCTCATCAGCCATTGGATTTGCCATTATAAAACTTCTCCAGAATTTCTAATCTGCTGCCGTTCCCGATTGTATCGGCCATGAATGTCGTCTCACATCCAACAAATTTTGCACGACGCGCATCTCAATTCAGTTGTCATATTATTTTTCAATTCGGGCCCGGACCGTGGTCTGCGTGAAATTTATCCGGCGGGCGACCGTCATCGGAAGGAAATCTGATTGTTGAGGTTTGGCGTCCAATCACAAATCTTAACGCACGAAAAAGTTAGATGGCAAATGATTAAGAGTGAAATTTAGAACCTTATTCCGAATCATATTTTTCCGTGACAATCGGGTCGCAAATGCTAGAATTAGAAGGCCTCATTTGATAATGTTCGGTATGTCCCCTACCAACCTTTTCAGCGTGCTGCGGATACGACATGTTATCCTTTCCGCCGCCACCTTTTTGATTCTGGGCTCCACTGCATCTGACGCTCAGACCGTAAACGAACAGTTAGAGCCAGTTGGCATTTTTAACGCCGCACAGGATCTTCACGAGAAAGGTGACCTCAAGGGTGCCGTTTCTCTTTATGAAAGAGCCATCGCGGCGCTCCCCGAGTTTCCCGAGGCTGAGTACCAGCTCGGAACTGCGTTTCTGGCCTTGGGAAATATTGAGGCAGCGGAAAAGGCCTTTCGCCGGGCACTCGAATTGCGACAGGATTGGACGCTCCCTATGGCACGCCTCGGCTCGATCCTCATCGAGCGCGGCCGAAATGACGAGGCACTTTCACTTCTGGAAAAAGTCGTCGAGATCGAACCCCAAAACTCTCCGGCACTTACCGCTCTGACCGAACTGCGGATTGCGACGGGGGCTTCGCCGGCCGTATTGCGAAACCTGCTTTCCACTATTTCGGAGATGACCGCGAAGGCAAATCCAACCGTCTCGCTTTGGACCGCCCGATCCGCCCTTGAGATGTCACTCGGTCAGCATGAAATGGCAAAATCCAGCCTTGTCAAAGCTTTAGCGTTAGAACCAGACAATCGTCTCGCTCTTGCGCAGCTGGGCGATATAAGTTTGGCCAACGGCGATATAACCTCTGCCCGTAAGATCGTGGCCCGTCTCGACGCCGACCGCGAACCATTCGGACCGTATTTAATTCTGAAAGCAAATGTTCTCGCATTCGATGGCAAGTTTGACGAAGCGATGACCGTGCTCGACACCTTCAAAGGAAACTCGACGCGGGCGGATGAACTTCGTTCGCGGATCAAGGTGGCAAGATCAACCGATCCGACAGACTTGGAGAAACAAATGGAAAAAAGGGGTCGAGACGTCGCAATATTGGGCCGACTCTGCTCAATGTATCGTCAGTCCAGCCCGTCTAAAGCTTTGGAATATTGCCGACGCGCTGCAGAGGTTGAACCCGGCAATGTGAGCCACGCCGTTGGATTTGGTGCAGCTTTGGTCCAGGCTAAAGAGTATGAGGCCGCGGTCGATATCTTAAGGAAGTTAATCAGCATCGCTCCGGACAATTCAACGGCGCGGGCAAACCTGGCGACTGCATTATTTCAATTAAAGCGCTACCCGGAAGCTAAAACCGAGTTCATATGGTTGACGAACACACAGCCAAAAGCTCCGGGTGCCTATTATTTCCTCGGCATTGTCCATGACCACATGACCGAATATATGGATGCCGCGGCAAACTATCAGCAGTACCTTCGTCTGGCCGACCCGGTGCAAAACAAAACCGATATTGAACGGGTCAATTTGCGTATGCCCGAGCTGCAGCGGCTGATCAAGGAAAGTAAGGGGAAAAAGTAAGGTTAATGAAAAGGAGAATTACAAATCAGGGTTTAATGATATTGCCGGCGGTGTTAATTATGTTCGCGATCCCACTTTCGGTCGCGGC
>JBGSXN010000119.1:0-51698 GCA_041751355.1 Pyrinomonadaceae bacterium | reverse complement strand
TCCGTTTGAGCCGTCTGACATCACGTTCCTGATGCAGGTGATCGACCATTTCTTTCCGATCGTGGAGAATATCCGGCTCGTTGACCGTCTCGCATCAGACGCTGCGGACGAGGAACGCAAAAAGATCGCCCGCGACATCCATGACAGCATCATCCAGCCGTATATCGGACTGCAGATGGGTATCGACTCGGTGATCCAGGCGATTGACGAAAACAAGGCAGGCTCGATGCCGGGGACGCCATCAAAAGCTTTCATGCGTTCGCGGCTCGATCGGCTCCGTGACCTTACCGAAAAAGGGATTAGCGATCTGAGGGAATACGTTTCGGGACTTTCGGAAACGCGGTCGACCGGGGCCGCCCTGCTGCCCTCAATCAGGCGATATTCCGAAAAGTTTACATTTGCGACCGGCATCAGGGTCGATATAGACTGTGCCGATGGGATCCATATTTCCGACCGGCTCGCAGGCGAGCTTTTCCAGATCGTGGCCGAAGCGCTCAGCAATGTGCACCGTCACACACAGTCACCATGGGCGAATGTAGACGTAGCGATAAAAGGCAATAGCATCGAGCTGATCGTCTCGAACGCGGCCGCCGGGGGCGATGAACTAACCTTTAATCCGCGATCGATCACGGAGCGCGCGACAGCGCTCGGCGGGTCGGTGAATATAGACAATGGCAACGGCCGGTCGGCCGTCAAGGTCGGGATCCCCTTATAATACCTATGTCAAAAATACGACTAGTGCTGGTAGACGACCACCCCATTGTACGCGAAGGGATTCGAATGGTCCTCGAAAACGACGAGGCCATAGATGTTGTCGGCGAGGCCGAGTCGATCGAGCAGGCCCTTGCGCTTATCGCTGAGTCGATGCCTGATCTGATACTGCTCGATATCGATCTGGGCATTGTGTCATCGCTCGACCATTTAGCTGAGATAACGGCGGCGGCCCCGGGATCGCGAATACTGTTGCTGACCGGGCTGAACGACGAAGAAGCTAACAGGCGGGGCGATGGTTGGCGGGGCACACGGCCTGCTGCTCAAAACCCGTGCCTCGGCTACGCTGCTGACCGCCGTAAAAAAAGTCCACGCCGGCGAGGTCTGGTTTGACCGTACACTCACATCCCGTGTGCTGAGCGACAATAACCGGCGGGCCAAAAGCGAACTGCAGGAACGCGACAAGATAAACAACCTGACCGCCCGCGAACGCGAGATCGCCAAACTTATCGCCGAGGGCCTTGTCAACAAGAGTATAGCCGGCCGCCTTTTCATTACGGAAAAGACCGTTCGAAACCATCTGACCGTTATCTACAGCAAGCTCGGTCTCGCGACCAGGCTCGAACTCGCGATCTATGCTTCAAAAAACGGCCTCGGTTCAGATACTAAAAATAATCAATAACGCTTGACCCCTGCTTACAGCTTACTGCTCATCAAAACAGGACATTTGTCCTATTTTTTTGGGACATTTGTCTCTGTTCAAAAAACTAATAAAGGTTTACGCTCTGGCATTCCGTTTTTACCAGGGGCCCTTTCGACTTCAAATATCCAGTGGGACAAGTGATGTAAAGAGGGCCGAATCCGCGGCTGGCCTTGATCGGGGTGATCATTCTGCCTTTTCCATCTGGATGAAGCCTGGCGAGGAAGAGTATTGCTTTTCCCGTCGGGCGATTCGCACATCACTCGGTTGTGGCCGGCGTGGATGTTGAAGACAACAGTTTCATTAGGACTGATCGATCGGAGTAAATAAGTATTATGAGTTCCTCTTTTAGAAAAGACGTTAAGAAGCAGGCCGCCGCGGGTAAATGGCGGGGCGTGGGAGTAATATTCATTTTGATCGCGGGCATTGCCACGGTCGCATTTCCCTCTACAATTATCAATGCAGGTTCGGCTGTCATTGCAGGTACGGCGAATTTACTATTTTCGAGCCCGACACCTGCTGCGAAGGTAGAAAGGCCGACCTTAGATAGTTCTTCAAAGGTCGCCAGCGGCGATCTGGCCACGGCGCGCAAAGGCCACACCGCGACAGAGCTGCCCGATGGCAAGATCCTGATCGCGGGCGGCGACGAGCTCGGGTCATTCGAGATTTACGATCCGTCCACCGGAATCTCATCGATCGCCGGACACATGATGTCCCCCCGATCGGGCCACACGGCGAGCGTTCTCGCTGATGGCAAAATTCTCATCACTGGCGGCATGCCCGGCCGTATACGCGGCGGAAACACGACAGAGATCTACGATAACGGTGTATTTGTTGCTGGCCCCAGGATGTCGGCGTCACGCACTGGTCATACCGCGACCGTTCTTGCTGACGGACGCATCCTCCTCATTGGCGGCGAAGCAAGCGGCAGCATCGAGGTCCTCCAGATCGACGGTAAGAATTCACGCGGAGCGACCGGCTCACTCATTCATGCACGGTCATTCCACTCGGTTGAGCTTTTGGATAACGGCAATGTCCTCATCGTCGGCGGATCATCTGACGAAGGCGACGTCCGCACCGCCGAGATCCTCGACGTAGCAACCCTTAAGAGCACCGAGATCGGCCAGCTTAACGCCGGCCGCATCCGCCCGCTTATGCGGGAGCTGCCAGACGGCAAGGTACAGATCATCGGCGGCAACGACGAAGGCACGATGGAGATCGTCACACCCGCGGGCAATTACTTCAGCGGTTACGCACATGTCATTCCAAATCGTGACGCCAAGGCCAGCAGGGCAATTCGTTCCAGCAGCCTTTCGCGCGTCGGCGGCGAAGACGTCCCCGGGGCCGGCGAGGCCGAATCCATCGTCCTGCGCACCGCCACCCGCGCCGCCCTCATCAACACGGGCGAAGCAGACGACTCGCTCCTCAACCGCACCGACCACGCGTCCGTGGCGATCCCGGGAACAAACAAAGTATTCATCTCGGGCGGCAAAAACAGCAGCGGCGAAACCCTCATGTCAACGATGTCAATGACCACATCAGGCGCGACTATCAGCACCGATGCTTTGGACTATGCTCCCGGGCAGGTCGTTACCATCCGAGGTGCGGGATGGTTGGCTGGAGAAACGGTTGGCCTAACGATCGTTCGAGACCGGGTCCCTACAGGCGACGGCAACACTGAAACGATCACACTTTCCGCCGTTGCCGATGAAGAGGGCAATTTTAGTAACAGCGAATACATTACGACGCCAGAAGACTTAGGGGCATCATTCGTGGTCTCTGCTATGGGAAGCACATCAGGATTCACTGCGCAAACGACATTCACCGACGCAGGAGCATCCAACCCTTCGCCCCAGACGCTCCCGTATTCCCAGGCCTTCGGCGGGCTCCTTCATACTTCCGCGACCTATCCTGCCGGATGGAATGGCTGGGATTTCGGTACTGGATCAGCAAACGGCTCCGATTCCACATTCAAAACCGCTGTCCCAGTCAATGACGTAGGGCTAAATGCTTCAAGCACGTCAACGACCGCGACGACCGGGGTACATAACTTCAATGGTAAGATAGGCTTTTTGTCCGGTAACACCCAGGACACGTCGCTTGTCTTAGCAATAAACACCTCCGGCAATACAAACATCAGCGTCGGCTTCGACGTAATGACCATCCGTAACCCGTATAATACAACTACCGCTACGCGAATCAACGAAGTCGATTTACAGTATAGGATTTGTCCCGCTAATCCGGTGGACAGTTGCACAAGTACGTTCTCGTCTTTAAGTGCTTCAGCCGGAATTTATCAGAACAATACTGTCTTTCAGGGAGCCCCCGCAACCACAAATCCACAAAAGTTAGAATCCAAGAACATCCCACTTCCCGTGGCTGCTGAAGGACAGTCTAATGTTCAACTACGATGGGTTCAGCGCGATGTATCAGGATCTGGTGCTCGCCCCAGTTTCGCAGTCGACAATCTAAATGTATCAGGCACCGCAGCCCAGACAACGCCGGTCATCACATTCGACAGTGCTCCGACACCCGTCTTCGGAGACAATTTCGTTGTGTCAGCCACGACAACGAACACGGACAGCTCTGCACTGACCTACAGCTATGTCAGTGGCCCTTGCTCATTCGTGAGTGGCTCCACTTTCACAGCAACTGGGGTTGGAACATGCGTAGTGCAAGCCGACGGGGCCGCTACTGCTGGGTTCTTCGCCGCATCAAATACGCAAAGTGTCACGATAGGTAAGGCCTCTACGACAACAACGGTGACCTGTCCGACAAACGTGACCTATACCGGAGCGGCGCTGACGCCGTGCTCGGTAAGCGTCACGGGTGCTGGCGGTCTGAACCTGACGCCGACGCCGACTTACACAAATAACACCAACGCGGGAACGGCCAACGCGAGCTACACGTATGTCGAAAGTGCGAATCACCTCGGCAGCAGCGACTCGCAGGATTTCACCATCGACAAGGCCCCTACTCTGACAACGATCACCTTTGAAGCGGGACCGTATGTTTATCGCGGAAGTGCATTCACGGCTACTGCGGTTGTGACCGGGCCGAATAGTCTCAATTCCCCATTGACTGTCTCGTATTCCGGAGACTGCATTAATGTCACCGTTGCGAATGGCTGCACGGCCTCGGCGACGTATGCTGAAAGTGCTAACTATCTTGGAAGCACTGACAGCAAGAGCATAACGATCACCAAGGCGAACCAAGCAGCTCTAACGCTCAACACCACAAGTCCAATGGTCTATTTGGGGACGCAGACCATGAGCGTCACTGGTGGGAATACCAATGGGACCGTGACATACAACCTCGTATCCGGACCGTGCTCGATCGTGGTTAACGTTCTCACCGCGATGGGTTCGAGCGGCAGTTGCAGCGTCACGGCCACAATGGCTGGCGACAGCAACTACAACTCCGTGACGAGTACGCCTGCCAACGTGGTTTCTCTCGCTCCTCGCAAGGCACTGGTCCGGTATATCGGTCAGCTTGAGTGGGTGACGTCGGGCACGAGCGCGACTTCAGCGCAGGTCACATTGGCGGCGAGCGTGCAGGATCCGACCGGTTACGCATTGGCCGGAGCGACGATGAGCTTTCTCAACGCCGAGACAAATCAGGTCATCGCAGCAAATGTTCCTGTCGCACCTGTTGCCGGTCAGCCCGATACTGGAACGGCAAGCAAGATCGTCACGCTTAGCACCGGGCAGTATGGAGCCGCCACCTACCTGATCAAGGTAGTGATGACGGGCCCTTACACGAACTATCATCAGCCTGTGCCGGACAAGACGGCGAGCTTGGTGGTGATTAAGGCAACGGGAGCCAACCAGGCGACCGGCGGAGGTTCGCTGGATGTGCTAAGTAGTTCGGCGGGTACTTTTGGATTTAGTGCGGATGCAGCGAAATGTGTAACCTTCTCCGTTGGCATGGAATACAACAGAAACATGACCAACGTGAAAGGCAAGATATTCATTACGATCCCCCAATCGGACGGATCGATCGTGCATATCAATTCCAACGCTGTTAATTCAATGGTTAAGACTGGATCTGGTTCAACGACGGTCGTGACAATCTATACTAAGTCGAATGTTGTTCGCGTGACGGAATCAGGTTCCGAGAACATCGAGGGTAACGTAAGCCTGAGGATGGATATCACTGGCACCGGACCGACTAGCAAGGTAGGCTTTACGGTACTCTCGTCGTCTACCAGTAATATGTTCTACTCGAATAACTGGGTGCTGTCCAACCAGACCTGGAATACGGTTCCTCAGCTCATCAAGAGCGGTTCGATAACAGCGAACTGATTATCGCCCGGTGGCGGCTCAGCAGCCGTCCGGCATGTTATTCAAGGGGGGTGGCTCTGCGGCTTCGGCTGTGGGGCCATTCCTCTTTTTTCCGTACATCGCGGTTATTTCTTCGTCCAGCGTAGTCCAGACTACATATACCTGCCGTTCGTTTAGCTACATTACAGATATTGTTAAACAGGTTAGATGAGCCCGCTTTGGCACAAAGCGGGCATAGGCAGTAAATCAGAATTCAAGGAGTACATTATGAAATTAAAATTAGCATTAGCATTCATGTTCGTCTTTAGCATGGGCACCTTAACATCGGCCCAGGTCACAAATGGAAGTTTTGAAGATTTCAACTGCGGCACCAGCAGTTTTTTCAGCTTTAACGCCGGAACATCGGCGATACCGGGCTGGACGGTAGGCGGCGGGGGTGTTGACGTGATCTGTTCATATTGGGCGGCATCCGACGGCAGCGTAAGCCTCGATCTCAATAACTTATCGTCCGGCTCTGTCAGCCAGGACATAACAACGGTTGCGGGCGTCAATTATGCGGTCACGTTTGATATGTCTGGCAATCCGGATGGCATTGCCGACACAAACCACCCATGGTTTAGTCCGTCTAATAAGACTATCGGCGTCAACGTCGACGGTTCGACGCCGACCATCTTTACGTTCGACACCACAGCGGTTGGCAATACCCTGGCCGACATGATGTGGCAGACCAACACGTTCAACTTTATGGCGCTCGATACGCTCTCGACCCTTTCTTTTGCGAGTCTGACAGCCGGTGCATTCGGCCCCGCCCTCGACAACGTGAGGATAACAGTTGTCGGCGGCACCGTCTGCCACCGCAACAAGGGAAAGGCGGCTCCGAAGACCATGACCTTCACCGAGCTCGCGGCATTTGAAGCTCATATTGGTCACGGCGACACACCCGGACCGTGTGCGACCGATGAAGATTAGCTAAAATGACCAAACGTGTCTGAAGGACAAAATAGAGACACCCCATCTGTCAGTACCCCCTGCGTGAGCGGGGGGTTTCTGATTCTGGTCTCGCTTCAACCCGCGGGACGCTGTACCCGGATTCCGCAATAGGAAAAATCAGTCTCATTTATGAGGCTTTCCCAGGGGGCATATAGCCACGTCCGTTTACGGCGTGGTCGGTTGTCGGATCCGGATCTTAGGGCGTTTTAACGTCCTTACTCCCTTCGGCTTAAGCCGGGTACTTTTAAGCCCGTTAAAACGGGCTGAATTTCATCTTCCGATCACGATTCCACGCCCTGAACGACGTGGCTATGTGCCCGCGAAGACGCGGGAAAACGGGAAGCGAGAACACGCTCGATTTTCTAATGCGGAATCCGGTTTGAACCCCTTCCCCCTGCCGATTGCCCCTACCCTCTCTCCGCTCTTCACTGTTCACTATTCACTTTCCACTAAAAACGGGATATTTGTCCTACTCTTTTCGGGACATCTGCCTCTTTTCGAGGGGCGGTGTGTACGGCAGAATATTTAGTTAATCAGTCATGTGGGAATGCATCAAGGTGGTTCGCGGAGGTCTGGGATTTTTGCGGATCGCCGGGGTTTCATATTTTCAGGACTGGCAGCGATGAAGTCATGGTTTTTGGTCCGCGGAAAATGGAATCGGTAAACGATCCGCACTTTGGCTTCGCATGATTTAGATCGGTCCAGCAGGGAATAATCCCCGGGGTTCCGAATCCAGACGAAAGGTTTTGTTCGATCCGGACATATACGAACGAACCGACCCGATGATCTTTGAATTTGCCGGCATGTACGATTGCCGGGTGAGCTGACCGGGCGGAGGAAGCGGGCCGCAATCATCGCATCGATCCCGAGGGTCAGCCTAAGACAAGTCGAAAAAAAGGACTTATGTCCCGTGAAAAAGAGGACATACGCCTCTTTTAACGCCGCAAAAAACGGCTAGACTTGAACACATTCAATTCGGACGATTCGATAAAGTTGGACGGAACGAGGGACCCCTGTAGTTTTTTTGAGGACTTCCCCGCCACACGACTATATCGCTCCCCCGGATCGAAGGAGAAAGTTGGATTCCCCCTGGAGGTTGCCCCCCGACCAGATAAAAGCCAGCTTTAAGAACTAAAACTTAAAAAAGGAAGAAATAAAAAATGAAAAGAATATCCCTCTTTACCGCCTTTACAGTGATAATGGCGATGTCGTTCGGTATTTATACCTCCACTAAAGTCGGAGCCGACGCCCCGGTAATCAGTATCACCGGACCCACTGGCACACAATATGTCTCGTTCCCTTGGAACGGAACTATAACGTTCAACCTTTCTCACGCGGGGGTGCATGGTAACAAGCCGGGCGATCTCGGCCACATCAACAATTTAGAAGTTAAGGTTAATGGTACGAGCATCGCATACGTAGAGAATCCGTTTTCGACGAACAACCAAACCGACGTTGTGAGTTGTAGCGCCACGCTTAATGCCGTGGGGACATGTAACATGGGGGGTGACAACAACAATGCCACTGTTTCGGTGCCCTGGCTGGTGAACGACCCAGGTAGCTACACAATCACAGTCTCGACTAAGCACCAGGGAGCTGAAGGATTGGACGAAGAAGAGGTTGCTCTTTCACTTGTTGCGGTTGAATATCCCGCCCCTCCTGCGGTGGCAAATGCTTTCATGAACACCACGTACACAAAAGCCCAGCTTTCCAGTAAAAAGCGTGGCTGCATCGTTTCGGCCATTGCTGGTAACCATGCGAAGGAAGAAAAATACGGTGCTAAGGGCGGCCCCTACAATGACGCTTTGATTCAGGCGGATGTGCTAAGTTACTTTAGTTCTTGCCCATAGGCAAGGAGAAACTGAATGGATAGCGGACTGGTTGAACCGGTCCGCTTTTTAACGTCGTCGACTCGGAAATCCGAATTTTGACAACTATTCAAGGATGACACGCTTTTAAAGTACGATCGGTAGCCTGAGTTCGGACCGCTTCGGAAAGCCTTACTCGAGCAGCAGCGGCTTTGGCGACGGAGCCAATCGGCGGATCCAGCTCAATATGAGCTTTAATTTCTAAACAGGCGAGTCCACGTATGGGCCGGATCGTCATGGGAGCGATGCGGATCTTGAAAGCATGCCGTCCGGAAACTTAGCCGGTCGACTTGTGTTTTACTCGTCTCCCCCCATGTGTTCAAATTAAGCTGATTTGAACGAACCACTTTTCCAGGCATTATTTGAGAATGTTGAGCGGCGGCCGATGACTGTGTCGGAGCTTAATGCTGAGGTGTGTGCTGCCCTCGAACGGAAATTCTCGAACGTCTGGGTCGAAGGTGAGATCGTTAATTTTATGTCGGCGGGGTCGGGGCACTGGTATTTCAACCTCAATGACGGCTCGTCGCAGATCAAGGCCGTTTGCTTTAAAGGCTCGAATTACAGGATCCGGTTTCGGCCGCAGAATGGGCTTTGTGTAAGGGTGCGAGGACGGCTGGCCGTTTATGAACCGCGCGGTGAGTTGCAGCTTATCGTCGAATCGCTTGAGCCGTCGGGCGACGGAGCGCTGCTTGCGGCGTTTGAACAGATCAAGGCAAAGCTCGATGCTGAAGGACTCTTTCGGCCCGAGCTTAAACGGCAGATACCATTCTTCCCGCGCCGTGTGGCGGTCGTGACGAGCCCGAGCGGGGCAGCCTATCATGACATTCATAACGTGCTGACCCGTCGTGCGCGGTCCGTAAGCATCCTGCTTATCCCGACGCTGGTGCAGGGCGAGGGTGCGGCTGACAGCATTCGGCGGGCGGTTGCGAATGCCAACCAGTATAACCTCACGCTCGCGGCCCGTGACAGGATCGATGTACTCATTGTCGGCCGCGGCGGAGGTTCGGCCGAGGACCTCTGGGCATTCAATGACGAGGCTCTCGCACGAGCGATCAGAACGAGCGAGATCCCGGTGATCTCCGCCGTTGGCCACGAGATCGACTGGACGATATGCGACTGGGTCGCGGACCTCAGGGCCGCGACACCTTCGGCGGCGGCTGAGCTCGTTGCCCAGCGAGAGGATGAGATCGACCGAACGTTTGAGGCGAGAGCAGACCAACTCGTGAACATCATGAATTACAAGATGCTTGAAGCATCAACGCGAGCGAAGCAGGCGATCGAAGGCCTGCAGCAGACATTTGTCGAAGAGATCCATGCCGCTAAGAATCGTTTTGAATGGCTTGCTACTCGACTGACACCCGCGGCCCTGACGGCCCGAACCACCGCATTGGCCGGTCGTCTCGACCTGATCGAACAGCGTAGGGCAAACGCGATCCAAAGGTTATTGAAGAACCGTACCGAAAGCCTCAACCTGCAAATGGCCAAGCTCGACGCGATGTCACCGCTTGCCGTTCTAACACGCGGTTATGCGATCACGCAGACCGCAGACGGCGCGGTCCTGCGAGACCCGGCAAACGTCAAGCCGGGCGATAAATTGAAAATACGTTTAGAGCGTGGGAAACTGGATGCCGAGGTTTTGGCGTCTTAGTATCGCCTATGTCTAATTTCAGGGTCCCATTAAATGATACGGCCGCCAGCCCTCAGCGGGTCCGTAATTCGAGGAAAGCGGTTTTCGAGAATTACGAGGTCCATAAAGCTCGGTCGAAGAAGCCCTTTGTGATCGCGGGCGTCGTATTCCTGGCGATCGTCGCCGCCGCCGTTATCGCGGGAATGCTGTATTACGAGGGGCTCAGAGAAACGCCGCAATATTCACTGGCGCTACTGGTCGACGCTGCAAAGCGCGATGATACGGCACAGATCGATGCCCTCATCGACATAGACGGAGTCGTTGATGATTTCGTGCCGCAGATCACTGACAAGGCCATCGATATGTATGGCCGAGGCCAACCGACGCATGTGCTAACACGGGTTGAGGAGATCGCAAAGCCGCTCTTGCCGGCCGTAAAGGATCGTGCGAGGGCTGAACTGCCGCGGGTCATTCGCGACCGGACCGAGCAGCTTGGTTATGTGCCGTTCTCCGCTATGGTACTTGGAGCTGACAGATACCTGAGCATTTCTATCACCGGCGATTCCGCTATTGTGACCAGTAAGGTGCCTGAGCATCAGCTTGAGGTCAAAATGCGGCGTACAGGTAGTCGGTGGCAGATCGTCGGGGTCAGTGACGAACATCTGGCCACGGATATCGCCCGCAAGATCGGGCAGGAGATAATCTCAATTGCAACTGACGGCAAGGCCCATACGGCTGACAAATACGGCGGCATCGGAAATCTCGCTGACCTTTTGAAACAGGCCGAGGAACTGGTCCGATGACAAATATGGAAAGATCATTTGAGGCCTCGCTCACAGAGCTTGAGGGGATCGTAAACAAACTTGAAACCGGTGACCTGCCGCTCGAATCCAGCCTTGAGCTCTTTGAGGCTGGCATCAAGCTTTCACGGGAGTGCCGCGAACGGTTGTCCAATGCTGAACGCCGCATCGAGATATTAATGATGGAGGCTGACGGCAGCCTAACCGCCGAGGCCCTCGACCCCGGCGATCTTGGTTCCGCCTGACTACTGTTTTTTAGGGGCCGCTTTTCGCTGCTGCAACAGGTCGCAGACCTGATAAGCCCCGGTCGGGTCGATCGCGGTCCGGCCAACCTCTACGTGCTGAATCTTGCCTTCCTTATCCACAACAAAAGTTGCCCTTGCACCATAGCCTGACGTTTCGTTGTAGAGGCCGTAATCTTTGGTCGCTGTCCGCTTCCAGTCGCTCAAGAGCGGGTATTTTACGCCGATGTCCTCGGCAAATCTCTTATTAGAGGCAAAGCTGTCCATGCTAATGCCTAGTACCTGTGTTTCAGTTGCGTCGAATTTTGCGATATCAGACTGATACGCTTTGAGCTGCTGCGTTCAGCCGCCGGTGAAGGCGAGCACGTAAAAGGCAAGAACGACGTTCTTTTTTCCGCGGAAATCGCTCAGCTTGACCGGATTACCCGTGGTATCGCGAAGCTCAAAATCCGGTGCGGTATCGCCGACTTTTAGCTTTGTTTCGGGAGCCTGCGGTGTTTGGCCAAAGACCGCTGCCGCCAGCATCAAACCGAGAGCTGTGATAATCAGAATTCTTTTCATATTGATACTCCAAAAGAAAATGTCGCCGCCGGTTTTCCCGAACGGCGACAACAGCTTATCTCATTTCCTTAATCTCTGGAACTGAAGATCGTCAATATGTACCAGAAGAGCAGGGCCACACTCGCGAATAACGTCAGCGCGGCGGCCACGTGCTGCTTCGTATTGAATTGATGCAGCACATTCGACGTCTGATACAGGATCGATGTCGCCGCAAAGCCCACCATGACAAAGGCGAATACACTTCCTAAAGTAAATCCAAAAATTGCACTAGCGACGATGAATCCAAGAGCCATAAAGCCCCCTATCGCAAGGATCGGGCCCAGGAAGCTGAAATCGCTGCGAGTGATAAAGACTGTCATCGAGAGGCCCGCGAACAATCCCAGCGTAACGATACCGGCCTTCATCAGCACGGAACCATCGCCCGCGTAATACGTGGAAATCATTATCAGCGGCACAAAGATGATCGCCTGGGCGACAATGAAGATGCCGAGCCCGAAGTACTGCGTCACCTGTGACGTGTCGGATGTTGCCCACCGGTTGGCAAGGAAGGAAACGCCCATAAACAAACCGAGCACAAGCAGCCAGCCTATCGCCCCGCCGCTGAAGATCACGGACGCGATCAAATCTGCCGCACCGGACATAAAGAGGAAGCCCTCGACGGCTATAAAAGCCAGTATCGCCGCCGCGAGAAGCATATAAGTTTTCCGAATGAACGCGGCGCGCTCGACCGGTACGGCCTCGGCCGCTGAATTGCCAAATGTAGTGGTGAAATTATCCATAATATTTCTCTGAGCTATTAGATGACGATTTTCGAATTTCGTTTACTGATATCACGTGACCTCGGATGCTTTCGGCCCCTTGAAAATTGACTCAACACTCCATACGCCCGATCCGCGGGACGCGATATAAAGAAAGACGAAACAATATAATACGGCAAGCTCGCCGCGATTGACTATCGGCAGAAAGGCCTCAATGGAAAAATGTCCGATGAAGTAAGCTGCCGCCATGAGGCCGCTGGACAGGAAAGCAGCGATCGAAGTGAACAGGCCGATCATGATCAGAATCCCGCCTACCAACTCAATAATTCCCGCGATCGCCACCATAGCCGACAGGCTGCCGGGAGCACCTCCGCCCGACGGGGGCGGATATGCGAAAAGTTTTTGAGTACCGTGCCAAAAAAACAAAAATCCCGCGACGATCCTAAGCAGTGCATAAAAATATTCCGAGTAACGCCCAAGAAAACTTTCCATTAGCTATCCTCCGTTAAGTTAGCTGGATTATACATTAGATATGACGTGAGATTATATTCGTCCCGTTCTGAGCACCGCCAAAAATGTTAGGAGCCCGGTTTGCCCGTCATTGGGACAAATCGGACGGGGATCGTACGTTTTTCCGTGACGCCCTTTTTGGTTTTTGTGATCAGCATCATTTCCTGATAAGAAGTGCCGACGGGAATGACCATTACTCCCCCCACCGCGAGTTGCTCGACTAGGGCTCTGGGCACCTCAGCAGGAGCGGCAGTGACTATGATGGCGTCGAATGGTGCATGTTCTGGCCAGCCGAGATAGCCGTTGCCTTCCTTAGCGAAGACATTCTTATAACCCAATTCTTTAAGCAGACTTCCGGATTGACGGGCAAGCTCGGGAACGATTTCAATAGAATAGACCTCCCTCGCGATTTCGCCGAGTATTGCAGCCTGATAGCCGGATCCGGTGCCAATCTCGAGCACTTTGTCGGTGCCCGCGATGCGGGCCGCCTCGGTCATGTAGGCGACGATATATGGCTGTGAGATCGTCTGGTCCAACCCGATGGGAAGCGGAGTATCGGCGTACGCAAATGTCCAGTGCGATTCTGGCACGAACCGGTGACGCGGAACTTTCCGCATTGCCTTTAATACCTCTTGGTCCTTTACACCGCGAGCCCGTATCTGCGCCTCAACCATGTCGCGACGCTCTTTAATGAATTCGTCCTGAAACGGCTCCGCCCGTTCCTCATCGATCTCCACGGCGTTCTCAGATCTCGCGGAATCCTGACAGGCAAGCAAAGCGAGCAACAGAAAGAAAAGTAATGCCAACGATCTATTCATAAGTAGGGTGTATAGAACTTTGATGCTTGAAGTAGATAACCCAAGACATTAATCCAGCCGCAGGTAAACAAAATTGGCCATTACGGCCATTAGCACAGCGAAACCGACCACGCCCCAGACAATGAACTTATTCCGTCTGCCGAATATGACCTGCCAAGATCCGGCGAGGGCTGTTGCGAATCCAAAGACGATTAGGAGAGCGAAGAATGCCAGTACTGCCAGCAGTTGGTCGTCCGTTCCGGTGAAACTCGGCCCGCCCTCGGCATTCGGCTTTGCGGCGTCCATCACCAGTATTGTCAGCCACGACATAAACGCTATGAGAAAGCCGCCGAGAGCGATCATTATCACACCGCGTATCCGCACGCCGCTGCTTGCCTGAAGCGGGCCACGGCATCGCGGGCACTTGGGTTCGGCGGTCGACGCCTGAAATCCGCATTTGTAGCAGTAACGCAGTTTAGCGATAGAAGGTTCCATCGTAAGAGTTAGTATCCAAATTGAAATCCGGGTATTTCCAGCCTCGAATGGTCGTCAAGCGGCCTTGCGAAGCTTCATACAAAGTTCCTGACCGATCGGCGGGAACATGGCGGCGGCAAATTGATTTAGCCTGACCCAGGCGGCGTGATCTTCCAAAAAGCTTCCTTTTTTTCGAATGATCGCGGTCCCTGTCGATAAGTCGACGGCGAATCCGTTCGACTCGGCCATCTGCCTGAGCCGTTTACCCCAGAATACATGAATATGCTGCCCGAGGTGACGCGTGCCGGCTTTTAGCTCTTCGGCAAAGGTCTTTTCCCGGCGTTTGGCGATGAATTTCGGGGCGATGGGAACGCCGACCAGCAAGAGCCCGCCCGGCCGGACGATCCTGGCGATCTCCTGAATTGCGAACTCGGGCCGCAGAAGATGTTCGAGCACGTGAGAGCAGATCGCGATATCGACCGAGGCGTCCGGGAGCGGGAGGCCTTCATCGAAATCGCATTGGACGAGTTCGTCATATTTCGCGAATTCGATACCCTCGCGGTTAATGTCGATATCGAGGCCGATCCAGCGGGCGTTCTCGGACGGCCGGATAAAGCGTTTTATGATGCCGCGGTCGCAGCCGACATCGACTATAGTTGCCTGGCGCCCCAGCCGGTCAAGTTCCGCTCTCACCGCCCAATCCAGCCACCAGTATCGCATAGCCCGGATAGGGTAACGCCGCTTTAGCAGTTCACCCGAGAACGGGAAGTCCCGCCGATGTGTTTCCTCGTTTTCGTCAATGGGCGATAACGGTTGGAAGACGAATGTAAACCGGCTGTCTTTGCCCATCTAGCTATTCCGCCTTGCCGACGGCCTTGAGCGGTTCGGCCTCGGGCCGCGGAGCCGCAAGGCCCAATTCGGGCGAACGCCACAAATTTGAGACTAGCAATTCGCGGATGAACGTCATCTCTTTCGGCAAGCGGTCGTAAAGCTTGAAGAAAAGATCGTCGTGCATGGCGATCTCCTTGAGCCACATGTCGCGGTCGATGTGCATAACGGCCTCAAACTGCTCGCGGCTGAAATCGAGCCCGCGCCAATCCATATCCTCGTACCGGGGCATCCAGCCGAGCGGCGTTTCGACGCCGACCGATTTGCCGCGGGCACGCTCGACGACCCATTTCAGCACCCGCATATTCTCGCCGAATCCGGGCCAGAGAAATTTGCCATCCTCACCCTTGAGGAACCAGTTGACCGAAAAGATCCTGGGCGGTTCGGGTATCTGGCGGCCGAAATCGAGCCAGTGGGCAAAATACTCGCCCATGTGATAGCCCGCGAAAGGCAGCATCGCGAATGGATCTCGGCGGACCTCGCCAATATTGCCGAATGCGGCGGCGGTCATTTCCGAACCCATCGTAGCGGCCATATAGACACCAAAGGCCCAATTAAATGATTGCTGGATAAGCGGCACTACACTGTTGCGGCGTCCGCCGAAGATAAATGCCGACACGGGCACCCCCCTCGGATCGTCAAAACGATCGTCGGCCACGGGGCATTGAGTGATCGGAGCGGTAAAACGCGAATTGGGGTGGGCGGCTGCCTTTTCGCTCGCGGGTGTCCAGTCGTTGCCCTGCCAGTCGATCGCATGTGCCGGCGGTACGCCATCCATTCCTTCCCACCAAATATCGCCGTCGTCGGTCAAGGCCACGTTGGTGAAGATCGTGTTCTCCTTGATCGAGTCCATCGCGTTCGGGTTGGTCTTATAATTCGTTCCCGGTGCTACCCCGAAAAATCCATTTTCCGGATTGATCGCGTGGAGTTTACCGTGTTCATTGGGCTTGATCCAGGCGATATCGTCGCCTACGGTCGTGATCTTCCAGCCCTCTTCCTGAAAAGCCTTGGGCGGAATAAGCATCGCAAAATTCGTCTTTCCACAGGCCGAAGGGAATGCCGCGCAGACGTAATCCTTTTGGCCGTCCGGCGATTCGACGCCGACGATCAGCATATGCTCGGCGAGCCAGCCCTGAGCACGTCCGAGCGTCGAGGCTATGCGCAATGCCAGGCACTTTTTGCCAAGAAGAGCGTTCCCGCCGTAGCCCGATCCGTACGAAACGATCGAATTTTCCTCGGGGAAGTGGACTATATATTTATCTTTGGGGTCGGGCGAACAGGGCCACGCGACATCCTCCTGGTCCTGGGCCAGCGGCATGCCGACCGAGTGCAGGCAGCGGGTGAATTCGCCACTACCGAGAACATCCAGAGCCCTCGTGCCCATGCGGGTCATGATCTTCATATTCACGGCCACATAGGGCGAATCGGTGATCTCGATACCGAACTGCGAGATCGGTGATCCGATCGGGCCCATGCAGAAGGGCACAACATACATCTTGCGGCCGGTCATGCAGCCGTCAAATTTCTTTTTGAGGATAGCCTTCATCTCGACCGGAGCCATCCAGTTATTGGTCGGCCCGGCATCGCCTTTGGCAATAGAACAGATATAGGTCCGGTCCTCGACGCGGGCCACGTCCGACGGATGCGAGCGGGCAAGGAATGAATTTGGCCGCTTTTCTTCGTTCAGTTTGATAAAGGTACCGGCATCGACCATTTCCTGGCATAAACGGTCATACTCTTCCTGCGAACCGTCACACCAGTGAACGGCATCGGGCCTGCACAGGGAAACAGCGTCAGTGACCCAGCGGATCAGTTCCTGGTTGGTGACATTAGACGGAATATTAAGATCAGTCATAGGTTAGGTTTTACTCCAATCAGAAGATTTTATCCGATTCTTTCAGGAAAAACTAAGTAAAGGAATAATAAGTGAGTATTTTTGCAGGTATTCACCGGATAATCGATGGTGATATGGTATCAAGCCGGCGGCGGGCAAGACAATAAAAAAGGCGACCCGGAGGCCGCCTTTAGCTATTCGTCTTTATCAGACTATTCGATTCCGACGAGGTTTACATCCGTTAGCGAGTCATCCACAGTGAGACCCCGTGACTGGAAGCGGTATCGCCTCGCTATCGCAGTAATCACATATGTTTGACCAGCTTCGACACCGGTTATTTCGTAATGGCCGAGCGAGCTTGTCGTCACGGTCCTTCGGACGCCTTCGCTATTGATGAAGATAACGCTTGCTCCGCGAATTCCCGCTCCCCTCGCTGTTACCACACGGCCCGCGATCGAAACACTGGCTGCTGCCGGTCCAAGGACCGTCATAAAGCCATATTCCTTTGCGGTGAATGGCAACGCTGTGCCCTGGGGCGAGATGGACGTCGTGCTAAATAAAGCTTCACTGAAAGTGACAGGGTATGAACCCAACGCCGCGTTGTTTGCGATCTGGAACGTGACATTAAGAATACGCCGCGTGCCGGAAGCAAGTGTGGTACCGTTGGAGGCGCCATTGTGGTAAACGATTACACCGACCTGTCCAGGAGTCTGAGCAGCAACGATGATCTGAGTCCCAGGCATTGCTCCAGGTCCCGCAGTTATGTTCGGATTACTATCCGTTCCACTGTTGAGACCAGTTATGCTGAGAACGGCCGTATTGTAGTTCAGCGTGAACTGCGTTGCGGAAGCACCGCCGTGTGAATCGATTTCGACCTGGATCGACGCCGTGCCGTTCACGAAGCCCGAACCGTTGATAATACGGATCGTATTGTGAGCATCGTTAGCGTCAGCACCCAATATACCGGTAGAGAAGTCATATTTCGATGCTTCTTCTGACATTTGGGTCGGAACGCAAATGCCAGTCGGATTCACGGGTCCGGCCGCTCCTACGAATAGCTGGTTAGCAACCAGGAACTCGATAGCGGTCTGGTCGTTGCCGTTCAGCACGCCATCGCCCCTGTTGGCCAGATCGGCTGCGTCGAGACGCTGCCTTTCGTTCGGGCTGATCGTCGGACATTGATCTCCCCTGAGGAACATCGTAGCCCACGTGATGTCAAAGCCGTCAAGCTTGCTATCGCCAGGACCCGGTGTTCCCGGAAATGCACGATTAATGTCTCCTTCGAACCCTCCGACAGGTGTCGGGGAAGGCGAGACCGTCGGTGTCGGAGTAGGTGTCGGCGTCGGCGTCACATCCGGAGTCGGAGTAGGCGTCGGTGTTACATCCGGTGTAGGTGTGGGTGTCGGTGTCGGTGTCGGAGTAACATCCGGTGTAGGTGTAGGTGTCGGGGTCGGTTCAACACCTATGGTCTGGACTTCAAACGCTCCTATGTCAGAGCCGTTACCGCCGTCATTCGGAATCTCCGGATTATCGAACGGACGAGGCAAGCCGCGCTGATCGGTAATTATCGTCGCGCTGTTTCCTTTGTCGATTGCCGGGCTACCAAACAGCAATGCACGAGTAAATGTCGGGCCGCCGTTGTCTTGAAGAGGTCCAAGGAGGGGATTTAACGGGTTAGCGGTTGTACCGGAACGATTTGGAGCACTGCCCAGCCCCGAGCTGCCGTCCGCATTGCCAATCAAATTATAGCTGCCTGCGTAGCTGCCAAATAAGTCGTTCGATGTCGCGGCCGTATTGAGCGCCACAATATTGTTTTGCAGAGTGCCGGTGAATCCATTATAGATGCCGCCGCCCTGAACAGCAGCAGTGTTGCTGCTGATCGTGTTGTTTGTCAGAGTTATAGTTGCGGTATTGTATATACCGCCGCCCAAGTTACCCGCCGTGTTGCCGTCAATGGTGTTGCTGGTACCGTTTATCGTACCGCTTGTACCGTTAAAGATCCCGCCGCCATTACCGCCGCTAACGGCGATGTTTGAATTGACGGTGCTGCGGTCCATATTGAGCGTGCCGCTGTCAAAGATGAAGATGCCGCCGCCATTAATGGCCCTATTGTCGCGAATAGTACTCTGGTTCATGTGCAACGTCCCGCTGTTACTCATGTAAATGCCACCGCCATTCGAGGCTGCGATATTGTTGTGAACAGTGCTTCCATTGAGAGTCATCGTGCTGCTGTCGCCCATGTATATACCGCCGCCCAAGCCGTTGTTGGAGAAGCCATTGGTGATCGTCAGATTATCGATAGTCAAGACTGCACTGTTCACGAGCGTGAAAACGCGAAATGTCCCATTACCGCTTACTATCACCTCGTGAGGCTGATTATTGCTGATACTCATTGGAGCGAGCGGTATGTCTGGGAGCGGCGTCAGCAGATTGATAGTGAACGCGTTCGTGCCCGGATTGTAGCCGGCGTCGCTTGTCGGAATGGCGATAGTGATAATGTTTGCCGCGGCATTTGTCGTAGCGTCAATTATTGCTTGACGGAGGCTGCCGGAGCCGGCGTCAGCGGTATTGGTAACGGACAATGATGCCGCCTGTGCGCCGATCACGGCGAACAGTAGAAAGACGACCATTAATGTGGGTTTGAGAATCCTTGATATGTTTTTCATTCTTTATCCTTGTTCTTAAGCTGGAAGTGTTGAGCCATGATGGCGATGACAATGGGGTGAGTCCGCGGAAGGTCATTTCTGACAAGATCAGCAGAAACAGCAGGCGAAACTTACACCCTTTTATATCAATTAGCGTGCCAACAAAGTTAAAAACTGTTATTCGTGATTGTGCTGAGCATTTGTGACAATCTGCATATTTCAGAATCAAGCGGGTGTAGCATATAAGGTGCGATATGACACGTTTAACCCCATATGCGGGAGAAACTACCGGGCAAAATGGGACGGCGGCTCGTTAAAACAGAACCGCCACATCGAGGCCGTTTTGTATTTCTCGATCCTTTTTGATGAAGGCTCTGCGGATTCAGTGAGTGCGTTATACTGAGTGCATATTGAGTATGGAACCTCTTGCTAATCAGATCAGGCCCACTGATCTCGGGGAATTCGTCGGGCAGATCCATCTGGTCGGCGATGGCAAGCCCTTGCGGCTGGCGATCGAACAGGCTCACGTATTTTCATTTGTTTTATGGGGGCCGCCCGGTACGGGCAAGACCACATTGGCCCGGATATACGCAAATGCCATCAATGCTCAGTTCTACGAGCTTTCAGCTGTTTCCGCGGGAAAGGACGATATTCGGAAAATAGTAAAGACGCCGACGATCAACGAGCGCCCGCGGGTGTTGTTTCTCGACGAGATCCATCGTTTCAACAAAGCCCAGCAAGATTTTCTGCTGCCGTTCGTCGAGAATGGCGAGCTGGTGCTTATCGGAGCTACGACCGAGAACCCCAGTTTTGAGGTCATTCCGGCGCTGCTCTCACGTATGCGGGTTTTCGTGCTCGAGGAATTATCCGACGGTGATATGGCCGCGATCATCGACCGGACCGGCTTCGAGCTCGACACAGAATCCAAGGATTGGCTGATCGAGATGGCGAATGGCGATGCCCGCCAGGCGATCACGATGATCGAGAATACAACTCGCTTGTACGACACGATCACGCTCGAAACGCTGAAGGAAACGCTCCAGTCAAAGTTCCTCCGTTATGACAAAAAGGGCGAGGAGCATTACAACGTCATCAGCGCCTTTATCAAATCGATGCGTGCGAGCCGCCCCGATGCGGCTATGTATTACCTCGCCCGCATGATCGAATCAGGTGAGGACCCGAAATTCATCGCCCGCCGCATGGTCATCTTCGCGTCCGAAGACATCGGCCTGGCCCAGCCGACCGCGATCGTGGTTGCTAACGCCGTATTCCGGGCCGTCGAAACGATCGGCTATCCTGAATGTACGCACAATCTGGCCCACGGCGTTGCGTATCTAGCAAACGCCGCAAAAGACCGAAGTGCCACCAACGCGATAGCCATCGCCATGGACGACGCCAAAAAGTTCGGCAATCTTCCTGTTCCAATGAAAATCCGCAACGCCCCGACAAAGCTGATGAAAAACCTCGGCTACGGCAAAGACGAAGGCAACGACCCCGACGGTGACCTTATGCCGGCGAAACTCCGCGGCCGGAAATATTTTGATCCGAAATGAGTTCCCTCTGCGTCCTTTGCATCCTCTGCGTGAAATCATTTGTCTTAACGCAGAGACCGCAGAGGACGCAGGGGTAAGAAGCAAGACAAATTCGTCCGATCCCACCAAATTCTTGGAACTTTACAAAGATCACCTCGTTTACTATATTATGACCAGATCACGAATGTGGTCATTAGTCATATGAGAGACGGAATCCCTGCAGAAAATACCCGCGACGCTATCCTGGATGCGACAGATCGCTTACTCGCGAAATACGGCTATAAGAAAATGACGATCGAGGACCTCGCACATGAGGTCGGCATTGGGAAAGGGAGCATTTATCTTCACTTTACGAGTAAAGAGGAGATCGCCCTTTCACACATCGACAGGATCGTCGCGCGGTTGAAATCAAGGCTGGGCACCATCGCGGAGAAGAATACCGACATCGAAAAGCGGCTCATCGAGATGCTCTGTGAGAGAGTGCTTTTTCGACTCGACAGCGTTCAGCATTATTCGCAGGGGCTCAATGATATGCTCGCGCATGTCCGAGCAAAACTGCTCGAGCTGCGTAGACGTCATTTTGAAGAAGAGGCCCGCATTTTCGCCGGCCTTATTAAGGAAGGCCAGGCATCCGGTGCCTTTGCCGATGGCGACGCACTCGATCTGGCCCGGTCGCTGATCACGGCGACCAATTCTCTGTTGCCCTACAGCCTGAGCGTGGGCGAATTGGGCGAAAGGGCTGAGATCGCAGAGCGTGTCCGTAAAACTGCAGAGCTGCTTATTCGGGGCCTTAGGCCCTAGAAATGTCGGTATTTAGGAGTAATTATGAGAAATATAATTGTTGTTGCAAAGGTCCTTGTAGTTGTCATCCTCGCACTTTTAATTCTCCGGTCCGGCGGGTCCGGCCAACAGCCGGCCCAGCCGCCCGATATGTCGATCGATGCGGCAACCCGCACAGCGGTCATCAATGTCCTGCTCAAGGAACTCAATGAAATGTATGTATTCCCCGACGTAGCCAAAAAGATGGAAAATGACATCCGCGGCCGCCTCGGCAAGAACGAATACGACTCGATAACCAGCGGACAGGGATTGGCAAAGAAATTGACCGACGACCTGCAATCAGTGAGCAACGACAAGCACCTGCGGGTCCGGTTTTCGACAAACCCCCTGCCGGTCCGTACCGAGCGTCGTGAACCCACGGCTGCGGAGATCGAGCAAAATCGCAGGTTCAATCGGAACGTTAACTTCGGTTTTGAAAAGATCGAGAGACTGAAGGGGAACATCGGGTATATTGACTTGCGTGGCTTTAACGATCACGTAGCCGGAGCCGAAACGGTCGCGGCGGCAATGACCTTTCTTCAGAATACCGAAGCACTGATTTTTGACCTGCGGCAAAATGGCGGCGGAAGTCCCGCTATGATCGCTCTCATCAGTTCGTATTTGTTTGGCGACAAGCCCGTTCACCTTAACGACCTGTACTGGCGAAAGGGGAATAAGACCGACGAATTCTGGACTAAACCCGAATCGGCGAAAGTGAAATTCACGAACAGAGATATTTATATCCTGACGAGTAATTATTCCTTCTCCGGCGCGGAAGAATTTTCTTATAACCTCAAGAACCTCAAGCGGGCGACGATTATCGGCGAAACGACCGGCGGGGGTGCTCATCCCGGCGATTCGGTAAGGCTGCATGATCATTTCAGCGCGTTCATTCCGGTGGGCCGGGCGATCAACCCTGTTTCAAAGACGAACTGGGAAGGCACCGGTGTCGAACCCGATATCAAAGTCCCCAAGGAACAGGCCCTAAAGGTCGCCCACATCATGGCCATCACAAAACTCCATGACAACGAAAAGGACCCCCAAACCAAAGCCGCCATCAAGCGCATCATCGACCAGATGCAAAAGGAACTCGACCAAATGAAACAGGTCGCCCAAACAAATTGACCCCATTCCCCCCGATCCCCTGGACGGCTGCTCTCCCCGAGGGCAGCCAATTTTCTTTGAGACCGTCGCTCTTTAACGGAAGCAAACTAAAAAGCTCTCCGACCCGCAGTCCGCATCCCGCAATCGAGTGGGCGATCTCGGCGGCTACTTTTTGAATCGTCGCTAGTAACTGCTCTTCATCGTTGATGGTTGAAATTAATGCTTTCACTTTGATCTTTGATTTTTGATCTTTGAGATTGGAGCATGCTGACAACTGCCCACTTCTCTACCTCTTCCAGTAGTTTTTGATCTTTAGGTCGAGCATGGGGTAGGCGCAGTATTCTACGTTGCGGCCGGATTCCCTGAGTTTTTGGACCATTTTTACAGCGGCGTCGGCGTTGCGGGTGTGGACGACGATCGTAGAGGCACGCTGGAGATCGGCCCGTTCGCAAAGCCATTCGGCGATAGCGTAACCGGTATTGGCAAAATCGTCGTGGTCGTTCGATTCGTAATGATGCGGCAGCAGGTCATGGTCGAGAAAGATCGCGTCATAGGCATTGCCGGCCAGCAGCTGTTTGGCCTCTTCGACATTTTCAGCGATGTCGAGATCATCTCCGTCGAATCGTTTTATGAACCATCGGTGCCGACGCGTGTCATCATCGAGCAACAGAACGCTGATCGGTGCCCGCTCTACGCTCAGGTCCGCCAGGCCAAAACGGATCATCAGACTGCGAAAAATACCCATAAATACTCTATAAAAAGACAATATAGCATATCGCCCAACGTCTCGCAGATGCCGCCTTGAATTCAAGTTCGCGAGTGTTATAATCCATTACACTGACGCCTCCCGATACTTAAAATGCCCGACGAAAAAGTGCAGAATCACAAGTTGAAAGCCGTTCCCCAACGTATTCCGCAGTTCGCGGACGAGGGTTCAACCTTGGCGGAATGCCCTAAATGCTACGGTACCGGAATGGAGATCGTCGAGGGAAAGGGAGCCCGAATTTGCCCTTGCCGCAAGATCAGGTCAAAGGACATTCAATTTCAGAGCGTGCGTCTGCCAAAGCGTTATGACGGGTTTCACTTTCATAATTACAAGCCGCAGACGCCATCGCAGGAGGCGGCATTTAGATTGGCGACGGCGTTGACCATGGAGTATCCGGCTGTGGACCGCGGACTATTATTGATGGGAAGCGTGGGCGTCGGCAAAACACACCTCGCTGTGTCGATTCTAAAGGGCCTTACCGAGCGTGGCTTTACCTGCCTTTTTTACGAATTCGGCTCGCTGCTTAAGGAGATTCAGGATTCGTACAACGCGAATACGCACGCGTCGGAACTCGGTGTCTTAGCTCCTGTTCTAAATGCTGACGTGCTCGTCCTCGACGAACTCGGAGCATCAAAGCCCACGGACTGGGTCCGAGACACGATGGCCCATGTGATCAATACTCGTTATAACGACAAGAAGCTGACGGTGTTTACAACGAACTACCTTGACGAGCGAAAAAGCGAACGGGAAGAGATCCTGGAAGATCGCATCGGCACGCGTCTGCGTTCACGGCTATATGAAATGTGTAAGACCGTGACGATGGACGGCACGGACTATCGAAAGAAATTTGACCGAACACTGGCCGCGAAGAAATAGTTTTGAGATGGCAAAAGCCGCCTAAAGGCGAGGCTCGCGACTTAGTAGTTTCCGGCAACGATAGTCGATTTCACCCCGCTGGCTTCCTGGGCGATCTTAACGCCGACCGATGCTCCGATCCTTGTCGCACCCGCCTCGAACATTGCTCGCGCGTCATCGATTCCCTTAACACCGCCTGAAGCCTTGACGCCTAACGCACTCCCGACCGTGTGCCGCATCAATGCGACGTCATTCGCGGTTGCCCCGCCTTTTGCAAATCCCGTCGAGGTCTTTACGAAATCGGCTCCCGCATTTTTCGCGGCGAGGCAGGCACGTACCTTCTCATCGTCGGTTAATAGAGCGGTCTCGATTATTACTTTGCAAAGAATGTGATTCTCATGAGCAGCCTCGACGACGGCACGAATGTCGTCTTCAACGAGGCAGTCATCGCCTGATTTGAGTGCACCGATATTTATTACCATATCGACCTCGCGGGCACCATTGAAAATTGATCGCCGGGCCTCGTATGCCTTCACGTCGGGCAGAGTGGCGCCGAGGGGAAATCCTATAACGGTGCAAACTGGTACGCCGGTTCCCTTCAAAAACTCGGACGCCTTTTTAACCCAACCGGGATTAACGCAAACCGATGCGAAACCAAATTGGGCCGCCTCTTCGCAGAGTTTGCGAATATCGGATTCAGCAGCTTCGGGCTTCAGAAGCGTATGGTCGATCAGGCTCGCCCAATCGTGTGCGGTAGCGGTCTCGCCAAGAACGATGCCAATGCGTTCGGCCCCTGCGTCGACGATCCGCTGGACATCCGCATGGCAAAACGTCGGGCAGTATTCCTCGCTGCCGAGTTTCGCCAGCACCATGTCGGTGATCTGGTCGATCAATTTGTCGTAATTGCCGTTCTGCTGCATTTTAAGAAACGCTATATTATCACTTGCGATACTGTTTTTCGATATTATCGATCTTGCCGACACGCTTTTTGTGGCGTTCTTCGAAGATATCGGTTGAGATAAATGCCTCGACGATATTCTTGATCTCGTCAATAGAATTTTGCCCTGCTCCGAGGGTCAGCACGTTAGCCCCGTTATGCTCCCGCGAGTTTATCGCGAGCTGCGGCGAATAACAGGCCGCGGCGCGGACGTTGGGCACCTTGTTGGCCGTCATTGCGCTGCCAATACCGGCTCCATCAATGATGATCCCGATGTCGACCTGTTTGCCGCTTACAGCCCGGGCAACGGCATGGGCAAAATCAGGATAATCGACCGCATCTTCGCTCTCAGTGCCAAAATCGCGAACCTGAAGCCCAAAGTCGGTCAGGAAACTCTTTAGCTGCTCCTTTAATTTAAATCCACCGTGGTCGGCCCCGACCGCTACCGAACGTACCTTTGCCGTCGTTTTCCGCTGCAGCTTCTTTACCAGCTCGATCTGCCGATCATTTACGATGTCCTGGGCTAGAGATGTGAAACGCACATTTTCAGCGACACGCAATTTGGATCCCGGTTCCAGGCCTCGAAGATCATCCTCGGTGATAAGCGTTTTTGACGATTCGTCACGGTCAAATTCCTTTCCGATCTTGTCTCTCAGGGAGTTTACGACCACGTGTTCAGGTGACCGGTCGGCAGCCGGAACGTCCGGACTTGAGGATTCTTCTTCCGCGGGGACGGTGGCAAGCACCTGTTTTACTAGTTCCCGGACCCGGTCGCGTTTTTCTCGGATATCATCAGCCATTTATTGTGCAAATTTCGGTACTTGAACCGTCTATCGCTATTTCTTTCCGCCGTTTCGCTTGAAACCAATCTTATGTTTGAATAGTATTTCTAAATACCAATTCTATCAAACCAGTGAGGAAAATATGGCCGTCGGATCACCACAAATGGCATCGTCAGAGTTTACCAACCCAAATCTAGAGGTCCTTTATTCTGAACAGCAGATAGCCGAGCGGGTGACCGAGTTAGGTGCTCAGATCACCGCTGACTACGCAGGAAAAGATCTTATTCTGGTCGGTGTTTTGAAAGGTTCGTGCGTATTTCTGGCTGATCTCATGCGTGCGATCGACCTACCGCTTACAATCGATTTCATGTCAGTCTCGAGTTACAAGGACGGGACCAAATCGACGGGCGATGTCGAAATATTAAAGGACCTAAGCAATCCGATCCGTGATAAGGACGTTCTAGTGGTCGAAGATATTATCGATACGGGCCTGACACTTTCGCGATTACTGGACATTCTGGGCTCACGCGGGGCAAGCTCGATAAAGCTCGCCAGCTTTTTAGATAAACCGGAGCCTCGCATAAAAACCGAACTTTCCATCGACTACACCGGTTTTGTCGTTCCGAATAAATTCGTTGTGGGCTATGGCCTTGACGCCGCCGGGCGGTACAGAAACCTGCCGTTTATCGCGGTGGTCCGGGACCCATCCGCTGTATAGAAGTAATTTACTACTATCGCTTGCGAAAGACTCTCTGCGAATTGACCTTCCCGCCCCTTTTCCGTATAATCTGAGTTTTTCGACTGGCGCGCAAAATTTGCCTTATCGAACAGGGAGCTAACACAATAATGAGTTACGCAATTATCAAAACAGGCGGAAAGCAATTTGCGGTCGAGAGCGGGCAGACCCTGCGCGTTCCGACGATCGCTGCCGACACGGGTGCATCGTTGGATATTGACACGCTCCTTGCAGACGGAGCAACAGGTGCCGGGACTTTGAAAGCGACGGTGGTCAAACATGGCAAAGGCGATAAGATAATCGTTTTCAAAAAGAAACGCCGTAAACAATACAAGCGTAAACAAGGCCACCGCCAGGGTTTTACTGAGATTAAGATAGACTAGTTTCCATACCAGAGGTTTTATGGCTCATAAGAAAGGTGTAGGTTCATCCAGAAACGGCCGCGATTCAAACGCACAGCGGCTCGGACTTAAGAAATTCGGCGGCGAGCACGTACTCGGCGGCAATATACTAGCACGTCAGCGTGGCACGAAATGGAAGCCGGGAAATAACGTAGGTCGCGGAAAGGACGATACGCTTTTTGCGTTGATCGAGGGCTTTGTTAAATTCGAGAACAAGGGACAGAAAGGTAAGTTTATCAGCGTGTATGCCGAAGGAGCTGCGGAACTCGCTCCGAAGGAAACGGTGGAAGCCAGCGCGTGACGCGATCAATTCAGAAATGCCGACAGCGGTCAATATCAGCCTCGGATGTCCGGGGCTTTTTTCTTTGCCTTCGTTTCGTGTAGGTTGCGTCTTGTTTCGGCTATACCGCATATCCATTATCGGATAGAATACCCCAATGAAGCCCGGCGAAGATCTTGTCACGAAAGGGATACAGGACCTCAAAGAAGGCCGTGAGACCATCGAATCGCTCCTTGTGTCCATAGGTGCACCGCGGCTGAGACAACTGGGCATGAAGGTCCCTGAAAATACGTTTTCCACGCCGGAACACAGGCTCTATTTTCGACTAAGTGCCGAAAATTCAGACGGCGCCCATTCCAGGTACAACGCTCTTATTCGGCGACTAGTCAGCTTCGAACGAGCGGCGGCATGCGAGAACTAGCCACTAAAAAGAGAATCTCAGAATTTATGGGCCGATTTGCCCGAAATACGACGGTTCCCGTAAATGTCTACTTTACTGGCGGCACAACCGCAGTTCTTTTCGGATGGCGGGAAGCGACCATCGATATCGACCTTCGATTCGACCCTGAGGTAGATGAATTGTATCGTGCAATACCGAAGATCAAAGAGGACCTTCGGATAAATGTCGAACTTGCTTCGCCTCCTGACTTTATTCCTCAGCTTCCCGGGTGGAAGGAAAGGTGCCGCTTTATCGATCGTGTGGGAACCGTGTCGTTCTATCATTATGATCCTTACAGTCAAGCTCTTTCAAAGATCGAGCGAGGCCATGAAAAAGACCTCCTCGATATCGACTCGATGCTTCGAGAAGGATTAATAGATCCGTTGAGATTGTTCGAATTTTTTGAGGAGATCAGGCCGATTTTGTATAAGTACCCCGCGATCGACCCGGCGAGTTTCTCACGTGCTGTCGAGGCTTTCGTTAGCGGTCAACAGTGAAGGACCGTCCGGGGCCAGTTTATTATCAAAAAGCAGGCAGCGAGATTTTTTATAATTTATTTTTCAAGCACTTGGTCACAAGGTCGAAAGAAATGCCTGTCCGCGGCCTGGTTGGTTAAATGAGATCCCAAAAGAACTTGCCGAATTTTCCACATTTTTATCCACATGCCGAGCCTTCACTTATTCACAAGATTTCCACAGAACGCCCATAAATAAAGGGCAATACTTAAAGTATTTTCTACTTGACATTGCATTTTTCGGGTGTAAGATAGCTTCACAGTCGAGATTGCTTACGGGCACCTTGACCGGCATCGGGAAGTGAAACGGAGGTGGTGACACACCGTTTGAGGACAGAAGGAGCGGAATGCCGCTGTCCATTTCGCCCGGAGTCGAAGCCGAAAGGCTTGCCAGGATCGGCCGAAAGGCTGGTCTGGATTGTCTGGATAAAAACGGACAATGCTCTTTGGAAATGATCAGCCAAATGAGTGCTACGCCGCTCGCGGTCCTTCGGGACATGTCGAGCCTCGTTGCCGGGAACGTAACCGGCGGTGGAGGAAAAGCCACCACAACAAAAACCTAATGGCACCGTATCTTCGGGTACAACAGGTTGGATTTATCCAACGTGGGTGCTGACCGGGTGACGCTCTCCGCAGAGCTTAGTCGGGATACAAATCGGTGGTTCGCTTCGTGTACATGACGGACTACCAACCTTTTTTGACCACTTCGGTGACCCCAAAAAGGGATTACAAAAGCGTCGTTTTGAGAGATCAAGGCGGCGCTTTTGTGCGTCTTCCGTTCAGAAGGACGTGTTTGTCATAACGCGCCAATAGCCTAATATAGAGATAATGTTTCTCGACCGAGTAAAGATAAGGATAAAGGCCGGCAACGGCGGTGACGGAGTTACAGCCTTCCGGCGTGAGAAGTTTATACCGCGCGGCGGGCCTTCTGGTGGCGATGGTGGCGTTGGCGGAAGCGTCTGGATCGAGGCGACCGAGGGGCTCAACACTTTACTTCATCTTCGATACAATCCCGAGCACAAGGCCGAACGAGGGCGTCATGGTGAAGGTTCCAACCGTTCGGGAAAGGACGGCGAAGATGCTGTCGTAAAAGTACCGGTCGGAACACAGATATTCGACCCCGAGACAAACGAGCTGCTATTCGATTTTACCGAGGCCGGACAGCGTTATCTCGCGGCTAAAGGCGGAAAGGGAGGTTGGGGAAATGCACACTTTGCCACACCGACCCGGCGCGCTCCGAGATATCACTACACAGGCCGTCCTGGAGGCGAAGCCGAATTGCAGCTCGAACTGAAGCTGATCGCCGATGTGGGGCTGATCGGCTTTCCGAATGCAGGTAAATCGACATTGATCAGCGTTATTTCCGCTGCTAAGCCAAAGATCGCCGACTATCCGTTTACCACACTGGAACCTAACCTCGGCGTAGTCGATATGGGTGATTTCCGAACCTTTGTTGTTGCCGATATTCCGGGCCTGATCGAGGGAGCCTCAACCGGGGCCGGCCTCGGGCATCAGTTCCTGCGACATGTGGAACGAACCAAGCTGATGTTGCATCTGGTCGATGTCTCATCACTCGAGGGCCGCGACCCGGTGTCGGATTACGAGATCATCAATCGCGAGCTAGCCAGATATGACGAGAATTTATCCACGCGTCCGCAGATAGTGGTCGCAACAAAGATCGATGCGCTCGACGAACCCGAACGGCTAGACAACTTGAAAAAGCTTGCTAAAAAGGACGGTAAGCGATTTTTTGCGATCTCATCCATCACGAACGACGGTATAAGGGAACTTGTAAATGCTGTTTCTAAAAGCCTGATCGAAACCGAAGATTTTAATAAAGAAACCGCCACGGCTTCCCTACAGGTATGAAAAGGATCGCGTTTTACGGCGGCAGTTTCGACCCTGTACACAACGGCCACATGGCCGTCGCCGTTGCCCTTCTCGATCAATTTCAACTCGATGCATTCGTTTTCGTTCCCGCATTTCATGCCCCACATAAATCGCGCCTTACGCCTACGTCGGCTTATGACCGATTCGCTATGCTGTGTCTCGCAACAAACCGGAACGAGCCGAGGCTGTCGGTTTCAAAAATGGAGGTCGAGCTGCCCGAAAAGTCCTACTCGGTCGAAACACTTTCGCGGATCAACTCAGAGTCGCCGAATGACGAGATCTTTTTTGTGATGGGTGCCGATTCGTGGATGGACATCAAAACGTGGCGCGAGTGGGAAACCGTGCTGTCGCTCACGAATCATATCGTGGTCACGCGTCGGGGCATTGAGATCGGAACCTCCCATGTTACAGACGAGATCCGTGGCCGTATAGTCGACCTGCGTTCACCTACACAGATTACTCCGCGGTCGGCCTGGGGGAAGGCTATTTACATCTCCGATCGTGTGAATATCGACATATCCGCAACAGAGATTCGGAATAAAGTGCGTCAAAATGACCTTTCATGGAAGGCCGACGTCCCGGTTGAGGTTGCAATTTACATTGAAAAATATCAGATTTATAACTAATGGAAGAAACTCAGGAACGATCGCTCCAACGCGAAGCGGTCAAGATAGAAATTGCCGAGGCACCGACGCCGTTTACCGAACTCGACCCGGAAGTACAATTGGCGATAAGATCGGCGAGCGAAAAAAAAGCCTTTGACATGGTTACTCTCGACCTGCGCAGCATTGCCAGTTTTACCGAATATTTTATCATCGCCAGCGGTGCTAACCAGCGCCAGGTCCAGGCCATTGCCGACGCGATCAACGAGCAGCTCAAAAAACAGCTTTCTCGTCGTCCCGTGAGGATCGAAGGGTACAACTCCGCCGAATGGGTACTGCTCGATTACGGCGATTTTGTTGCCCATATTTTTAATCACGAGTCCCGCGAATTTTATGACCTCGCCCGTCTATGGCGGGACGCACGGCGCGTTGAGATGCCGGAAGGTCTCTAAACGAGATCGATGAAGTTTACTTTTATATGGGTCGGAAAGACCCGCGACAAGAATTACAAGGCGCTGCAGGATGAATATCTGCGGCGTCTTTCACATTTTGTGCGATGCGAGATCACCGAAATAAAAGAGACGGGTGCTCCGGATAAGGAAACCGAAGGCAAACGAATCCTCGACAAAGTGAATCATAACTCCCTTGTCTGCCTACTCGACGTTACAGGCAGGGGCCTGTCGTCACCTCAACTGGCACGGGAAGTTGAGAAATGGCAGAACAGCGGCGTTAAGGAGATCGCGTTCATAATCGGGGGAGCCGAAGGAACATCTCAGGAAGTTGCTGAAAGGGCGGATAATAAGTTATCCTTGTCGTTTCTCACATTTACGCACGAAATGGCACGTGTCGTAATGTTAGAACAACTTTATCGAGCGTTTACTATTATAAAGGGTTTTCCTTACCAAAAATGAGCAAATCAAATTTGAAAGATATCAAAGAAAAGCTGTTGGCCGAACGCGAGCTTTTGATACAAAAATTGAAAGGAAACGACCTTTCGATAGACGATTCCGAGACGCCGGATCCGGTTGATCTCGCGGTTCGAAACTATTCAAAAAATGTCCAGCTTGCAGTCTCCGAAAATGAAAGCCGGCAACTGACACTTATCGACGAAGCGCTTCGGCGGATCGATGACAAAGAGTATGGTACTTGCCAAAACTGCGAGAAAGAAATTAATCAAAAACGCCTGGCCGCAATTCCATGGGCACGCTATTGTCTGGATTGTCAGGAGCTTTTAGAAAAAGGCCTTCTCGACGAAGATTAAGACGCAGCCTGATGTTGGGGATTATTCAAGACTCTCTCTTTTCCCTGATCTTCCCTCAAACGTGCCAAATATGTTCTGGTCAGGTCGAGCGACTCGCATATGGTGTCGCCTGTAATGAATGTTGGGATTCGACGCGATTATTCGATTTCTCGGAAATGGTCTGTGCGAAGTGCGGGGCATTTTTTAACGATAAGGCTGCTCCTTTACCCGTCTTCTGTCACAAGTGTGATGACCATCATTACGACAAGGCGGCAGCCCTCGGAATCTACGAAAAGGCTCTTGCCGCGGTCATAATCAACCTCAAATCCAAGCCGGTGCTCCCTTCCCGTGTAGTCGAAAGGATCGATGCGATCGCTTCGTCAACGGGTCTGCTTGATGCCGACGTTGTATTTCCGGTTCCGCTCTCAGCCCAACGAAACCTTGAACGAGGATTTAACCAGGCCGAGTTGATCGCTGCTGCGGTTGGACGCTCAGCGGGTATCCGGGTCGACGCATACAGCCTCAGGCGTCCAATCCATACGCCTATTCATCGCGGAGGAATGGATCAGAAAGCCCGCGACATGTCGGTCCGAAAAGCATTTGAGGTGGCGCGGCCCAAGTTGGTCGCCGGGAAGACCATTCTACTTGTTGACGATATTCTAACGTCAGGCTCTACGGCTTCCTACTGTGCCAAGGTCCTTAAGAAGAACGGCGCCGCGAGGGTAAATGTTTTCACCCTCGCACGCGCCGTTAAACATTACAACTAAACTATTCCTGTCCGATAAAATCGACGTCGTTCATCGCGTTCGAGACGGTGAGATTCCTGGTCGTAAACCGAAAACGCTTGGAACTCACGTTCATTACGTAATCCTTACCTGTCTCAACGTCGTCAAACTGATAGAAACCGAGCGAGCTGGTGATGACCTTCCGGGTCATACCGCTCTGGTTCGTTATCGATACTGTCGCGTTTCTAAGCCCGTTTCCCTGGGATGTGAGAACCCGTCCTGAGATAGTAACCGATGCCCGCACGATTCTCTCGATGGTGCCGCCTTGGCCAATGACATATAGCTCGCCATCCTCATCCTCGCCGAAACCGACGATGTTTCGGGTGGTGTCCACAAGCAGCGACTGAGCGTTATCGTGCCACAAGAAAATCTCGCCCGAACAGTAATCTCCATATACGTAGCTTCCAAGTGGCAGATTTCCCTGCGTTCCCCGATAAACATGGCCGCCCGTTACCGAACAGCGGCCATTTGAGTGACCGTACTGAAAAACGGGCGGAATATGGTCAATCGGTGTTGCCCCGCCGGAGCACTTGGGCGAATCGATGTTAGTGCAATTGGTGCCTTCATATACGCGCCAGCCGTAGTTACCGCCTCGTGTTATTATGTCGACCTCTTCGAGACTTCCCTGTCCCACATCAGCCGCCCACAACTGGCCGGAACCGCCCCGGTCGAACGAGAACCGGTAGGGATTTCGCATGCCGATCGCATAGATCTCGTCGGCCCCGGCTACGCCCACATACGGATTATCGGGCGGAATATTGTACTGGGGTATTTGGCCACCCGGAACATTGTCAACATCTATCCTGATTATCTTACCAAGCAGTTGATTTATGTTCTGCGCATTATTGGCCGGATCATTGCCGCTGCCGCCGTCGCCAGGGCCGGCATACAGGTAGCCGTCCGGACCAAATGCGACCGTGCCTCCATTATGATTGGCAAACGTCGGGTGAGGAATGGTGATTATTATTTTCTCATTGGTTTCAGCGACGTCTGGGTCCGCAGCCGACGCGGCATACTCGGCGATCTGGATAGCACCGTCACCCTGTCTCGTGTAATACACAAAAAACCGCCTGTTGTTCTCGTAATTCGGATGAAATGCTAACCCCAACAGCCCCCGCTCACCTCCACCCGAAATACGCGCCGAGATATTAAGGAAAACAGTCGGGTTCGTCGAACCCGGTTGAAGTACACGGATAATACCGCCCTGCTGAACAATAAATAGCCGCCCGGAACCATCACCGGCATTCGTCATGAAAAGCGGAGTGGAAAGCCCCGAGGTTATAAATGGAAGCAGTCTGATCGGCGGAATGCCCTGTCCCAAAACGTAAAACCCAAAGCCGGACATTAATAAACCCGTTGCCAAAACTATTCTGATTTTTTTCATTACTTCCCCCTCTTTCCCCGGATGTTGCTTTGACTCTTTAGACGTCGACACTATGCTGCCAGACTAAGAAATTTGACGATCATCGGGTGTCTGTCCCAGTACAATGTTCGGCAAACACTGTTAAACAATATATTTTACGTTCGATGATCGTTAGAGGCAAGACTTTTATAGTCGGTAATGCACCTTTCGGCGTCGAAGATCGGCGTCCTCGTTCTCAAAATTTTGGAGCCGCATTGAGACGTCGGCGGTCATCCGTAGGTCAGCGAACTCGCCATTGCGGAAATGAGAGAAACCGGCCGCGGCGATCATGGCTGCGTTATCGGTCGAGAGGTGTTTAGAAGGAAAATAGACCGGGATGCCGAGACGTTTGCCGGCTGAGGCGGCTGCCTTTTGCAGGCTGAGATTACATGCGACGCCGCCCGCAACTATGAGAGTCTTTGGCCTAAGCTCGGCCGCCAGCTTTTCGAGCGTGCCAACGAGGGCCCGAACGACGGCCGCCTGAAAACTGGCAATGAGATCGATGATGGCCTGTCCAGGTTCCTCGCCCACGGCCACGGGATCGATGGAATTTTCCCGAACGTATCGTGAAACTGCCGTTTTCAATCCGCTAAAGCTCAGATCCGGTCGCCCATCCGAGATCTTCGCGGTGGTAAATCTCACTTTTTCCGGATCTCCGGTCGCTGCTAATTTCTCGATGACCGGTCCGCCGGGGTAGCCGAGCCCGAGCAGCTTTGCCACTTTATCAAATGCCTCGCCCGCAGCATCATCGCGTGTCCGCGAAACTACCTTATAACTTCCCTCCTGAGGAATGTGAAAGATATTCGTATGACCGCCGGAGACTATGAGGGCCATTGCAGGATATTCGACCGGCGGATTTTCAAAGGCTACCGAGTAGACATGACCCTCGATATGGTTCACGCCGACAAACGGGATGCCGAGGGCGTACGCCAGCGATTTAGCGTAGCAGACCCCGACCAGCAGCGACCCGATAAGCCCCGGACCTTTTGTGACGGCTATCGCGTTAAGCGCCCCCAGTTCGATGTCAGCGCTTGAAAGGGCCTCTTTTACTATCGGATTGATCTTTTCGAGATGTTCACGCGACGCGAGTTCAGGGACAACACCGCCCCATGGGCGGTGGAGGTCGATCTGCGAGGCGATCACCGATGAGAGAATTTCACGCCCGTCACGAACTACGGCCGCCGCTGTCTCGTCGCAAGAGCTCTCAATTCCGAGAATGAGCATGTGACTAGCTTAGCAGAAGTCGCATTTCACTCTTGCGGGGCCGCCTCAATTTCTGTCAGAACTTCCCATATTTCCCGCGACAGGCGAATACCTGTCGGAAACTCTTGGAGAAGATCCGCTCGCAGCATTGGGGCTCGCATCTCAAGATACTCATCGATTTTCGAAAGGTGGTTCGCCTGATATCGGATCCGATATCGCTCTCCGCTGCGGGAAAATACCGCGGAGGTAAAGTACCGGGTTTCGAGCACATCGGTTATGTGGTGCTCAATCATGTAAGCTTCGAATCTCGGCGCGAGATCCGCATCGACTTCGGCAGTAATCTCATAAGTGACCATTTGGGCACATTTTAGCATGTTGTGACAGGTTCGGTATTCGATGGTAAAATTAGTCACAATACTGGTCTTCTCGAACGTTCAGCGGCACAGGATTTACACATTTATCCGTCCGACTTGGCGGTCGCCGTTACACTTTTTTGTGAGTATTTCGAACACCGAAAAATCAACTTTCAACTCGCTGCTTCCATACTTCGCGTGGTTGATCGCTCTGTTTTCTATGGTCGGAAGCTTGTTTTTCAGCGAAGTAATGGAACTGCCGCCGTGCGTGCTTTGTTGGTACCAACGGATCGCGGTTTACCCGCTGGTTCTGATAATCGGGATCGGGATTATCCTCAGAGACCTGCGTATGAAGACCTATTCGCTTCCGTTCGCCGTGATCGGTTTGGCGATATCGGTCTATCACAATCTTCTCTATTATGGGTTCATCCCCGAGGCGATCACGCCTTGCACCGAAGGCGTGCCGTGTAACGCTGTTCAGATAGAATTATTAGGTTTCATCACGATCCCATTGATGGGTTTGATATCGTTTATCATGCTCACGCTTTGTCTTATGATCTATCGTCCGAAGGAATAAATATTTATGCGAAAAGATGTATTGATACTTTTAGCTATAGCGGGTTTGGTTATAGCGGCCGCTTTCGTCGGGTCAAGCTATTACAAAAGCTCGCTTGAAAAAGAACGTCAGCCAACCGCGGCGGCAAACAGTCCCATGATAAGGGAAGACAGCCCGACACTTGGGCCGGCGGATGCCAAGGTTACGCTGGTCGAATTCGTCGATCCGGAATGCGAATCCTGTGCGGCTTTTGCCCCCGTCATAAAAAAGCTGCTTGCTGAATATGACGGCCAGTTGAGATTTGTGATGAGGTATATGCCGCTCCACCCGAATTCTGTGCCCGCCGGCAATTTCCTCGAAGCGGCCGGTGAGCAAGGCAAATACTGGCAGGCGCAAGAGATGCTTTTTCAAAAGCAGGGAGAATGGGGCGAAAGGCACGGAGCCCCGGCATCGGCCCCGAAACCAGATGTGCCCGCCCTTTTTGAAAAATATGCCATCGATCTTGGCCTGGATGTTGCAAAGGTCAAAACCGCGATCAACGAGAATAAGTTTGGTGCGAAATTCGAGCGTGACAGGCGAGACGGCCAGAGTCTGGGGGTGAGGCAAACACCTACGATATTCGTCAACGGACGGCGGCTGAACCGGTTGTCCGAGATAGACCTAAAGGCCCTGATCGAAGCTGAGTTAAAGAAATAACGAGGACAGAATGCGGCAGCCAGGACGGCGGCCGTGTCTCCCACTCCGCGACCATGCCCTGGCTACCTATTTAGAAAGTCGAAACCGGGGTGGCTCGGCTTCCCGCTTCGATTATCGATGAGTTGCGACCTCAGAATATGTGACCGGAATCACAATCGACGGCTTTCGACAGCGGAAACTCTACTGCTCGGTATTATCTGGCCCAACAAAATTGTAAACCAGGATACCCGAAACCTGGACCGGTTGGCCATCCCGCAAAGTTGAATTGAACTTTGCTTCTCGGGCGGCGTTGACCGCTGCGGCACGCAGAAGAGGGTGCCCGCTTACAGCCTGTGCCTCTAATACGTTTCCTGCTTCGTCGATCTTGATCAGGACACTGACTACCCCGGACGCGTTCACAGCTCTGGCGGCAGGTGGATATTTCGGCGAAGGTAATGAGGTCGCCTTTCCGTTAAGAACCCCACCCTTAGCTGTTGCCCGTTCATCTTCCCCGACCCCATTACGAGGCATGAAATTATACGTGATCGTTCCCTTGATCCTGACCGGTACCCCGCTGAGTGAGGTCGGTGAAAATCGTGCCAACCTGGCGGCATTCTCGGCAGCCTCTAAGAGGGCCGGGTCGATATCGTCCTTCTCTGCTATCATTCCGTCGGCCCCGGCACGGACATTGAGCGCGGGGCCGGCAGTTGCTGAAACCACAATTCCCGATTCGTCGATAATGACGTTGACGCTTACGGTCCCGCCTTTACCTTGTTCGCGAAGATATGATGGATAATCGGGCTTAGGCAAGCTGATAGCTTTGCCGTTCAAGACACCGCCGTTGATCACTTTTTCCTTCGTTTCTTCCTGGGCCTGAACCCCAAGCGCACCAGAAACGACCAATATGCCAATTGCCGCAACGATCGATACTCTCATTTTCAAGTCCTCCTGAAATTCTAACTATAATAAAGTTGGAAAAACATTAGACACCGCCGGGTGGAAAAAGGTTCCCCCGGATAGTATTTTTTTGCCGAATAGACTAAACCGTTTCTTCTACGGGTTCGTCGACCTCTTTAGCGCCAAGTTCGGCCAACGCGGCAGCGGCTTTCTTTGAGCTTCGGCTGACTGCGTTCGGCACCTTACGGCCGGTCAGGAAAATCGAATTGATCGTCACCCGGCGATTTCGTCCCGAAGAGTCAGGATCGGTGTAGTCGTAATCGAACGAGTATATATAATGCCCCGTCGAGAGTTTCTTACACACGTCCTCAGGAAGATGAAACAGGAATGCATCGGCATAGTGTCCCAGACTCTCGTCCGCGAATCCGATCTTTTCGCCCTCCGCATTTTCAAGGTGTACAGGCACCATTTCGATCGGATCGCACACGGCATAAAGATCGCCGAGTACCTGGCGGCGTTTGATTGCTAATGGGCTATAAGACATAAAATCATTTTAACACGCTTTTTATCACGAATTTTAATAATCTGTCCGGAGCACCAACGGTAGACAAAATATTGAAAGATCCAGATTCTCGTTCGTCATCTCAGCGAGCTCCGCGAAAATCTCTCCGCTCTCTGCGTTGAGATCGGTTTCACGCAGAGGACGCCGAGTAAGCAGAGGGTGTTCTCAAAAACTCAAAATCCAAAATCACAAATCGAAAATCAACCATCCTCTACCAACAACGATCCACGATCAATTTCACAACATTTTGTCCCACGGCGGGACACTTAGTAAGTCCGAAATAGTCTATCTGTTGATTTCAAGCTATTTACGGGTTACCGTCGAGTGTCCCGCCGTTTCGCTTTGCCGTATTACAAAGTATTACACCCCCAGCGAAACCCCGGGAAACGGAACGCCGAGACGAGTCTGCCGAGATCAAAGGTCAAAGGTCAAAAAGGGACCATCAACCATCAACGGTCCAGATCTAATTTGTCAAAGATCACACAGCCAAAACTGCGCAGCAGGGCATGATACCAGATGTTGCAAAGGAAGGCAATGGTATTATCTATGCAACACAGCTCGGGGTTTAATGGTGCCTTGACTGGTAATTGAAGGGTTGTAATTTCAAGCTTTACCTACGGAGTCAATATTTACAACGAGTTAGCCGATCACATCAAGGCGGGCTCGTGTTTTCCTAAAACTTTCCACCTATTGTGAAGGAGACAACAAAAGATGATGAAAGCCTCACCGCTCCAGACCGTGTAAGGACTCCCACCCACTCCTAAAATCTTTCCGCAGTCTAGAAGTCCCACAGGTTTTCTGATTCCTGGGCAATTTGAGCGTCTCCAGCAAGGATTGGATCTGGAATGCCTGAATGGTCCGTGAGAAATTCCCCAAGCGCGTGTTTACCATTTCAACTGCCGCAAACGAATTCACTAAGTCACTTCAAGGTATGGAAGAATGACCGGTCTTAACCACCCGTTTCGGTTTGCCGTGTTTCCAACCCGGTGAATAAGTACATTATCTCGGTCAACTTAAGTTTGTTTCAAATAATCCTGATTTGATAAGCCATTCCGATCAGAGTAATAATTGTATCCTCATAGTGATTTAATGAATAATGTTAGACGAAAACTCGGTTATTTTGCAGCGTTTTTCGCTCTCTGGACGCTTGTCGCGCTCATCTTTGTTTCGCTTTCAGCGGCGTCGACGTTAGGGCGCGGAGATCAGCCGGATTTGCGGCTTTTGTTTTTAATTCAGTTTACGCGATTTTACCTCTGGGGACTTTTTTCGCCGCTGATTTATCTTTTTGTGCGGCGATTTTCGATTGAAATACGGGCTTTTCGTTGGCGTAACCTGCTCATTCACCTCGCGGGGATGACAGTGTTCTGCACGGTTCATCAACTTCTTTTAATGGTCATCAGGTGGATGGTTAACGCTCCGCCAGGTACGCCGGTTTCTTCGTTTTATGAAAATTTTTTCGGCAATTTTTTCAATGGCGTCTATCTCGGCGCGGTAACTTATCCGCTGATCGTTTTTGCGATTCAGGCTTTTGTTTTTTTTCAAAATTACCGCGCGGAAGAAGAACAGAAACTGCGCGTAACGGCGCAACTGGCTCGAGCTGAGTTGCACGCGCTAAAAATGCAGATTCATCCGCATTTTCTTTTTAACACCTTACATTCAATCTCATCGCTAGTGCTGGAGGAACCGCCAAAGGCGAATCAGATGATCGCCCGACTCGGCGATTTTCTGCGCATGACGCTCGAACATTCCGAACGGCAATTTGTCACCCTGCGAGAAGAAATCGAATTTGCTCGCTGTTATCTCGAAATCGAGCAGGTGCGTTTTTCCGACCGGCTGGAAGTTGAGTTTAACGTTGAATCGGCGAGTTTGACGGCGCAAGTGCCGCATTTGATATTGCAACCCCTGGTCGAAAACGCAATTCAACATGCCATTTCGCCGCGTGCGTTGGGCGGCTCGATCAAATTCAGCGCGAAGAAATCCGGCGATATGGCTCGCATCGAAATTGCTGACAGTGGCGAAGGGAATCACGCAGGGAGGAAAGTTTCGAACAACGGGCAGGGTGTCGGACTGGCGAACGTGCGCGGCAGGTTAAAACAGCTTTATGGCGCGAATCATAAATTTGAGCTTATCGGCAATCCAGCCGGCGGGCTGACGGCAGTTATAGAAATCCCATTTGTCGCTGAAAATAAAGATTCTCCGTTCGCCGTTTCATAAGATTTTGATGAATAAAAGAATCACAGCTTTGATTGTAGACGACGAACCGCTGGCTCGAAAATTCCTTCGGCGGATGCTCGAAAAGCATTCTTCGGTGGAAATCGTCGCCGAGTGTGGAAACGGCAGAGAAGCTGTGACCTCAATTTTAGAAGTAAAGCCTCACCTAGTTTTTCTCGACGTGCAGATGCCGGAAATGGACGGTTTTGAGACGCTCGAGACTTTGGGCGCAGAAGCGTTACCTCAGATCGTATTCGTGACCGCTTACGAGCAATATGCCATCCGTGCTTTTGAGATCCACGCGCTCGATTATCTGCTTAAACCATTCGACCAACCGCGTTTCGACAAAGCGATGGCCCGCGTGGAGGAAAAAGTTGCCGACCGCGAGCAAGCCCGAACAGAGCAACAACAAATCGCCGCTCTCCTCGAAAACGTCGCGCGGAAATCGCCGTATCTCGAACGACTCGTAGTCAAAACCGGCGGGCGAATTATTTTTCTCAAAACCGCAGAAGTTAACTGGATTCAAGCTGACGACAAATACGCGCATCTGCACACGGGCGGCAAATCGCATCTCGTCCGCCAAACGCTGGGCGCGCTGGAAGCCCAGCTTGATCCGCAAAAATTCGTCCGTATTCACCGCTCTGCGATCGTCAACATCGAGCGCATCAAGGAACTGCAACCGATGTTCGCGGGCGATCACACGGTCGTTTTGGAAAACGACACCAGATTGACGTTAAGCCGCACCTATAAAAACAGACTGTTCGAGATTCTGGGGAATCCGCTCTGAATTTCACAAGCTTACTCCCTGATTTAGCAGCTTACTGCGCTCTCTATACATCTCACGACATTTTCATTGCCGCTTTTTAATTAAATTCTTATTGTTGGTGAAAACCTCCGGGAGAACTGCCGGATATTTTCTGGACAATTGAATCTCTGGCACTGTTAAACAAATTCATGAAAATCACTCTCGCTTTAATTCTTACACTTTTCTGCTTTTTGAAGTTTTCCGCCCAAACGACGGAACAAACTTCGGCTTCGTCTGTGTCGCCGGAGCCTTCATCTCTGGCGAGCGAGCCGGGCCTTGTAACTGAGACCTCGGTCGGTATAAGCACAGTACCGCGTTACGTGGAGAAGAAATCGCCCGTGCAAATTCCGCGTTTTGACGCGTCGCCCGTGATTGACGGAAAACTTGACGACGCGGTTTGGCAAACGGCAGCTCTGTTCGGGGATTTTTTGCAGACCAGTCCGGGCGATAACGTCGCGCCGACACACCCGACCGAGTTTATGATGGGTTATGACGCGAAAAATCTTTACATCGCTTTTCGCGTCAAACAGGATAGAAACACAATTCGCGCGACGCTTTCGCGCCGCGACAATATTTTTAACGACGATTACGTTCTGGTTCACCTCGACACTTTTAACGACCAGCGCCAGGCGTATCTTTTGTTCTTCAATCCTCTCGGCATTCAAGCCGACGGCACCTTTACCGAAGGCCGCGGCGAAGATTATAGCCTCGACATCGTAATGGAGTCGAAAGGCGTTTTGACCGACGACGGCTACACAATCGAAGCAGCGATTCCGTTCAAATCGCTACGGTACGAAGCGGGCAAAAATAACCAGTGGGGCTTGCATATCAATCGCCGAGTCAAATACAACAACAACGAATACAATTCGTGGATGCCGGACGACCGCAGCCGCTCCGGTTGGCTTCATAAAGCCGGACGCATCACCGGACTCGAAGACATCTCGACGACGCGGCAGCTCGAAATAAATCCGAGTTTCACCGTGAGCCAAACGGGCAGGCGCACGCGCTTCACTGCAGACAACGATCCGGCTGGACGTTTCGTCAACGACGGCATCAAAGGCGAGTTCGGTATGACGGCAAAATTCAGTTTGACGCCGACGATCACTCTTGATTTCGCTTATAACCCGGATTTTGCACAGGTTGAAGCCGACGCGCCGGTTTCGACAGCTAACCAGCGTTTTCCGATTTTCTTTGCCGAGAAGCGACCGTTTTTCCTCGAACGAATCGATATTTTCAACACGCGAATGAACGTCGTCAACACGCGCGCCATCGTTGACCCGGACATCGCCTTAAAGTTAACCGGCAGGCGTGGGCGAAATACCTTCGGCGTTCTGTATGCTTCTGACAAGGCGCCCGGCAATTATTCTTTGGACGAGCGGCAGGGCCTGCGCGAATGCCAGCAGAGACGGCTTGCCGACCCGACCATCGTCTGCGGCATCGAGCGTTTCGTTGATAAAAACGCGGACATCGGAATTTTGCGCGTCAAGCGAGACGTCGGCAGGCAGCACAACGTCGGATTTTTCGCCACGACTTACAACTTTCCCGAGCGCCACAACAACACCGCCGGTTTCGACGGACGGTTTCGTCTTAATCCGAAAACCGTCGCCGAATTTCAAATTCTCGGCACGCACTCGCGCCGCTTTTTCCGCGACCCGGACTTGAACCGCAATATTTACCGCACGGGTAACGGATTCGGCTATGCGTATTCAATCGACCGTTCAGACCGCAACCTGACCGTTCAATTTAACGGCGACGGCAGATCGCACGATTACATCGCCGACGCCGGTTTCACGCCGCGCACCGACACCAATCAGCATCGAGCTCAGATTAGCTATGTAACCGAGCGCGACCCGAAAAAAGGCATTATTTTCAAAAGATTTAACAACCGTAGCCACGTCAGCCACGATTGGCGCGGGCGCACACAAAACTGGAAATCAAACACATCGGGAATGCTCGCTCTCCAGCGTCAAACGAATGTCGGCGCGGGCGTCGTTTTTGGTTACGAGCGCGTTTTTGAACACGAGTTCGGCGCCAACCGGACGGCGACCAGACAGGGTGCATTCTTCGGCGCGGATTCAGAGCGTTCTTCTCTAAGTCGTGAAATTTATGCGCATATAGACACCTCGCCGCTCAAACAGTTTTTCGGCTCGTTCATCATCGGCTACGGTTCGGGACAACTTGATTACGATTTAGGCGCGGGTCGAAAATTTCCGCGTGTTAGTCCGGCCGCGCTGGTCAACCCAAATAATCCGCTTGACCCGGGACCGGGCAAACAGCTTTTTATCGAATCGTCGGTTCGCTACCAGCCGACATCGGCTTTGCAAATTTCGCTCAATTACAACAAGCGGAAATTAGTGCGCGACGACACGAACCGCATGGCTTTTGACGAAAACATTTTTAGTCTGCGCTCGACTTACCAGTTTACGCGCAGCATTTTCGCCCGAACCCGAATCGATTATTCGACGCTTTCGGCGCGCCTGCGTCCGCAATTCGTCTTAGGCTGGACGCCGAGTCCGGGAACCGCCATTTACGCGGGTTACAACGACGATTTGAATCGCAACGGCTATAACCCGTTCACAGGCGCGTTCGAGCCGGGCTTTCGCGGCAACGGGCGCACGTTTTTTATTAAAGCGTCGTATCTTTTCCGCAAGAGTTTTTAGAAGCTGTTTGAAAAATTCATAATCTTATCAATACAAAAGGAGCAAATTTTATGAGACGAAAAATCACTTTTCTGGCTGCCATGCTTACTCTGCTGGCATTTGTTTCAACGGCATGCGGCGCCGGAGGTGTTGCCTCCGAGGAAGGGGATCTACCCATAGGCTCGAAGCTGGATAATTTTACTTTGCCAGATCTGAGCGGCGCAGAGCAGTCTTTAGACAAATTAAAAGGCGAAAACGGTGCGGTTTTGGTTTGGGTTTCGGCGCAGTGCCCGGTCGTTAAATCCTACAACGAAAGGATCAACGAGATCGCTAATGAATTAAAAGCCAAAGGCATCAACCTGATCGGCATCAATTCAAATGCGACCGAATCGCTAGATTATGCCACATCAGGCGCCAAGGAAGCCGGTTACAAATTCCCCGTTTTGATTGATAAAGGAAACGTTTTGGCGGACAAGCTCGGAGCCAGTGTCACGCCGGAGTTTTTCTATTTCGACAAGGAAAACGTCCTGCTCTATCACGGCGCTCTCGACAACGACCGCTCCGGAAAAAATGTGACGATCAATTACCTCCGCGATGCTTTTGATTCGGCGCTGAGAAAAGAACCTATCAAGACCGCGAAAACCAGCGCTTTCGGCTGCTCGATCAAGCGAGCATAAGCTACATAAGAGGTAAAAAAGATTCCATCCTACGATTTGTTATTCAGTTTAAATATGGGAAGACAAATCACCAATTAATCAAACAGGCGCTCGATTTGGACGGCGGAAAATAAAGCGAAGCTGCGAAGCTGCTGGATCTAAATCGTGCGACACTCGACCCGTCGGCGGTAAGCCTCTGCTCGTTAATTTCTGGGCGACGTGGTGCGGTCCGTGCCGCGAAGAATTTCCTGACCTTGTCAAAATCGACCACGAGTATCGCGGAAAGATTGACTTTTTCACCACTTCGCTCGATTTTATCGAAGATATAGACACGGCGGTACCGAAGTTTTTGAGCGAAATGAAAGCGGCGCCGCGTGACGACTTACTGCCGCTCCTCTGGACTTATAGCTGGGAAGAATGTAGACCAGGAATATTGATTTCAATAAGGACGACAGAAAAACAATGTTAACAATTAAAATATTTTTACTATCTTTGCTTTGCTTGTTTTTCGTAGGCGCAATACCCGGCTTACCGCAGACAACAGAAAAGCGCATATCCAAAACGGAAGCTGAAAAATGGCGTGAAGATTTGCGTTATATGGCAGAGCAAATGCCTGCAGTCCACATAAACCTCTTCCACACGATGAGCCGTGAACAGTTTGATACTGCCGTTAATAAGCTCTACGACAGGATACCTACACTTGCTCGGCACCAGATCATTGTCGAATTAGCTCGGATCGTGGCCATGGTGGAAGACGGTCACACAAACCTACGGATAGCGCACGATCCGGAAATTCGGTTTCACACATTGCCCTTAGGCTTATATTTTTTCAAGGACGAATTATATGTTCGATCGGCCAGCCGTGAGCACGCGAGACTGGTCGGTGCACAAATCGTCTCAATCGGAAAAGTATCGACCAGCGAGGCTACCGCGAGGGTTCGAGATCTTATCGGGCGCGACAATGAGATGGGTATCAAGTTTTTCGCGCCGTACCTGCTCGTTAAGCCCGAAATACTTCATGCGTTAGAAATTACTAACAGCGTGAAAAATGTGGAACTCACCCTTAAAAAGGATGGCAAACAGCAGGTTGTAACGGTCAAACCGACAGATTCGACTGAGGTCAAAGAGCTGGACGACACGGATACAAGCTGGACAACGGAGCCCGGGTGGGTGGACATGCGTAGCAAGACAACCGCAACCGCACCCTTGTGGTTAAAAGATATCAATAACAAACATTGGTTTGAATTTCTGCCTGATTCTAAGACCCTTTATGTGCAGATTAATGAGATCGGCCACAAAAAAGATGAGACTCTGGGTGCCTTCTCCAAGCGGCTGTTCGCGTTTGCCGAAGCAAATCCCGTTGACAAGCTTGTCCTTGATCTCCGGCTAAATCGCGGCGGTGATAATACTTTGTTTACCCCGGTAATTACGGACATAATTCGATCCAAGATCAACACCAGGGGGAAATTCTTCACGCTCATAGGCCGAAGTACCTGGTCCGCTGCTCAGAACTTTATAAATGAATTAGAGAAATATACAGAGACTTTGTTTGTCGGGGAGCCTTCAGGCTCGAAGGGCAATACTTATGGTGATTCACGCCGAATCACGCTTCCAAACAGTAAGATCATGGTTAGAGTATCTGTCTATTACTGGCAGGATTGGTATCCATGGGATACCCGTGAATGGACTGCGCCTCATCTCACTGCAGAACTTTCACCTGACGACTACCGAAATAACTCCGATTCAGCACTTAAGGTGGTCACTAATTATTCCCCGCAAAAGTCTTTGAATGCGATCGTGATGGACGCTCTTACTGAAGGCGGGGCTGATTTGGCAATAAAACGATATCATGAATTTAAGGCCTTGCTTTTAAACCGTTACGCAGATACGGAGCAGCCAATGCTCCAGGCGGCGGAGCGATTGCTGGATCAGAAAAAGAATAAAGAAGCAGCGAAACTTTTACACGTATATGTCCAGGAAAACCCGCGCTCTTTTCTAGCATTCTACGTTCTCGGAGAGGCATATTTAGCCGCCGGAAAAAAGGATCTCGCTATCGTCAATTTTGAAAAGGCCTTAAAAATAAGGCCCAAAAACTACACAATTGCTCAACGACTAAAACAGTTGAAGGCTAATTAGGTGTCCTGGGACCCGGATCGGGAACTCAAGATGATGACACGCGAGGGCCTAAATGCCGAAGGCACTCCAACACGCGTCGTCTCGATGCCGTCCTGGAAATTCTTCGACGCCCAGCCGCAGAAATACCGCGACGAAGTTCTGCCACCCAAGTAACCGCCCGCCTCGCCATCGAAGCAGGCATCTCAATTGGCTGGCACAATACACTGGCGATAGGGGCGACACGCTCTGCGTCGACAAATTCGGCGCGTCGGCACCAGCCGAGGATGTGTTTAAGGATTACGGGTTTACAGTTGAGAATGTCGTTAGATTAGCCCATGGCCTTATCTAACTGCCTATTTGCGCAGCAGTTTTGGTTAAATAAGAGAGTCGAATCGAGTCATGCCGCCTTTGCAGATCGACCAAGGGTCGCTGAACTCACGGAGAGTCGGGACTGATCTGTTCTCAGCGTCCGTTTGCAACACTTGCTCATGCCGCCAAGCATGCCATGAAAATTTCCGATATAAAAACACCTTCGCTGCTCCTCGACGCAACTCTACTGCATGCGAATGCCGCTCATATCAGCGATATTGCGAAACAAAACGCCACCCGACTACGGCCGCACACTAAAACCCACAAATGCATGGAGGTCGCTTGGATTCAGACGGCTGGATTCGACGGTGCTATCACGGTTTCGACGCTTGCCGAAGCCAGGGCCTTTGCTGCTAAACCGGTTTAACGACATAACGTACGCGGTGCCGATCGAGCCGGGCAAATTTGGTCATGCGATCGAGATATTGCGAAATGGCGTCAAGCTCAGTCTCCTCACGGACAATGTCGAGGCGGCCCAGTTGCTTGATGAAACGGCGGGCGAGCGGCTGTGAGTTTCGATGTTTTCGGCAAGATCGTCGTTTGCGAATTAATACGGGTGGTACCATCACCTCATAGTCCTGGTAAATGGTCACTAACTAGCTACCCATCCCCATGAATCTCCAGACCCTTACTCCCAAAATCCACGCTTTGCTCTGCCATGAAAGCGGCTCACGACATTTCTGTTTGCGCCCGGCGTTCTACTTCGTATCCTGTACTTCATTACCGTACGTCGGATGGGAAACGTTTCCGGGGGGCAATAGCGGTTCTAAGCAGACGGTTGGTATTCAACCGGGATTTATAAATAAAAAAGAGGTACCTAAATCATGAAAGCTTTGATACTTACAAGTCTTGTTATCTGCATCAGTTTTGTTTCGGCGTTCGCGGCCGGAGCTAAGGACGAGGAGAAATACGTCGCTGCCATCGAGCAGCTCGGCGGAAAGGTAGAACGCGGCCAGGGCAAATTGGCCGACCGAGTAGTGAAGGTCGACCTGCGCGGCGCTCGGGTTTCTGACGGCAACCTGCTAAATCTGTTCAGGCTAAAGCAATTGCAGCACGTCGATCTCAGCGGAACATCTGTCGGCGACCCTGGAACACAGTATTTGGGATTTCTCAAAAACCTTCGGTCACTGAATCTCACGGGAACGAATTTGACCGATGCCGGCCTCCAAAGGCTGCGAGATCTCAAAAATCTTGAAACCTTGTTGGTCGGCGGCACCAAGATAACCGATGCCGGGCTGAAAAGCTTAGAGAAAATGGCTAAACTAAGGAAGGTCAGCCTACATCAGACTGAGGTATCAGATGCGGGCCTCCGGCACTTTAACAAGCTCGGCTCGCTCGAGGTGGTGATCGTCGCCGAGTCTCGGGTGACCGACATTGGGATGAAGGAACTGCAGAGGACCCATCCCAATATCCGGTTTACGGAAACGACCTAAAATACACCACGGCGAGGCCGTCTGGAAACTGAGTTTCCGGGCGGTCTTTTTTTAGACGATTGTGATTCCGCGGACGATTAGATCGAGGCGGCCTGGCTGAACCTTTGGAGGTTGTGGGCGATGGCGATGAGACCTAGTTCGGTATTTACTTTTTCGAGGCCTCGCAGGAAGAATCTTTTGAAACATCAGAGGTGTAAAAAAATTCCATATCCTACGATTTATTATTCAGTTCAAATATGGGAAGACAAAAATCACCACTAAAAACTCACCCGTCCACAGGAAGCGCCAGGACGTTAAGCAGAAGAATCGATTTGTGGCGCAAGACCTCATCGACTCTTTTGCGCGAGATTGAATCGATAGTTTTGCTTGACCATATCGAGCTTGAAAACGGCATTAAATTTGATGAAGAAGTGAAGGGTTTTGAAATCAAATTAATAACACAGGCGCTCGAGTTGGTCGGCGGAAAACAAAGCAAAGCTGCGAAGCTGCTGGATCTAAGACCTACGACACTCAACGAGAAAATTAAGCGTTATAATATCGAACTCGGAAAATGAGATTTCTAACTTTAACAAAACATATCGGACTCAGCGCGGAGAATAAATTTTTCCGCGTCTTGATTTCAACAAGTTTTTGCGCTTTTTTCTCCCTTACAATCCCCTGCACGCAGACAAAAAACACGGCACAAAAATCGTCTGATGAGACGAAACCGCAGGCGCAAACTCCAGCTTGAGGTCCAAACTCTGGTTTCTGTTCATTCCGGGGCAATTGCCTGGAAGGACTTTGCTGCGGCGGTTGAAACAAGGACGGCTTCTCTTTAAAATATGACCAATATAATACGTTATTCCACTAGGAGATCATTGAGCTATGACTATAAAAACCCTTACACCTTTGGCGTCTCGATTCGTGTTTTGCGCGTTGTCGTTAATTTTTCTGCTCGCCAGTACGGCCATGGCACAGCAAGGCCCGGGAGGCGGGCCGCCGCAGCCACCGCCCAATAAGTCGACGCCCGTTGAGGCAGGTGAGCTCCGCGAGACGTGGAACGATCGGGTCAGCCAGGGGCCGCCCGTCGGGGCCTTTCCCGAATTCGAGGGATGGAGCATGGGCACCGCGATGCCTCTGCCCAGATCCGAGCACTCGATCGCTGAAATGGACGGCAAGATCTGGGTGCTCGGCGGCTATCCGCCCGGACGACTGCCATCCAACCTCGTTCAGGTCTATGACACGGCCACGGGCCGCTGGTCGCTCGGACCGAGCCTGCCCCAGCCGATCCACCACACCCACGCCGCGGCCGTCGGCGGCAAGCTGTACGTCATCGGCGGCGAGATCGATGGTGCAAGCACCGGAAAGCCGGAGAAGTTCGTTGCTAACGTTTGGGTTCACGATCCGAAGGTCGGCGGCTGGGTGGCCCGCGCACCCATGCCTACAGCCCGAAGCGGCGGCGGCAAGGCGGTCGTCGACGGCAAGATCTACGTTGCCGGTGGCCGTCCGCCCGGGGGCTCCGCGTTCGAGGTCTATGATCCGGTGACCGACAAGTGGGAAAAGCTTCCTGACCTGCCGAGCCAGCGAAATCACCTCGCCATGGTCGCTATAAACGGAAAGATCTATGTCGCGGGCGGCCGCACAGGCCCGGGCGCGATGGCTCCGCGGGTAGATGTTGTCGAGATCTATGACCCCAAGACCCGCAGCTGGAGCAAAGGCGCTTCGCTTCCCGCACCACGCGGTGGGATCACGGGAGCGGCCGTTGCCAGCTGCATGTTCGTCTTTGGCGGCGAGGGCCAGCCGGGCAGCATTCTCGGCCTGACGCCCAACACCTATGGTTATGATCCCCGCTCTGACAAATGGACCACGCTCCCCAACCTCCCGATCGCCGTTCACGGTCTCAAGGGCAGCGCCGTGATCGGCGGAAGGATATTCCTGCCGGGCGGCGGGATCACGTTGGGCGGAAATTCCGGCACCAATGCCATGCAAGTGTATCGGCCGACGATGCGCTGCGAGTGAAACCTTAACCCTCCCCGCCCGCGTGGCAACTGGTCGCCCTTATAACCGCGGCCTGGTTCGAGACCATGCGGACAAATTGGTCAAAGCCTACGATTCTCGCATTTCCTGGCGTTGACCGGCATAATGCAAAATGCCCCGGCCATTGAGACCGGGGCATTTTATCGCAAATAGCGAATTCAGGGGCTAATTAGTAGCGTCCGCCGCCGCCGTAGCCGCCGCCTCCACCACCACCGTAGCCGCCGCCGCTTCCGCCGCGACCGCCACGACCACCACCGCCGCCACCGCCACCAAAGCCGCCGCGTTTTTCTTGCGGTTTAGCTTCGTTGACCTTGAGCTCACGGCCATCGACTTCTTTGCCGTTCAGCTGCGAGATGGCGTTTTCGCCCTCTGCCTGTGACGACATTTCGACGAAAGCAAATCCGCGTGAGCGGCCTGTTTCGCGATCTTCGATGAT
>JBGSXN010000118.1:0-16965 GCA_041751355.1 Pyrinomonadaceae bacterium | reverse complement strand
CAGTATATGTAAAATTCCCGCTCAGATCGGATCCATCGCTGATCGCGCCTGAGCTTGCGGGGAAGAATGTCTTTGTTGTTATTTGGACGACGACCCCGTGGACGCTGCCGTCAAACCTGGGCATAACGGTGCATCCTGATTTTGATTATTCGGCGCTTGAGGTTTCTGACGGCGAGGTTTACATCGTGGCCAGCGAACTCGGCGAGGCGTTTGGTGAGACTTGCGGTTTTGCTGAGTACGAGGAGATCGCACGTTTTAAGGGCGTTAAGCTTGACCGTCTGGTTGCGGGCCACGCATGGCTCGACCGCGATTCTCTCCTGATGAATGGCAAACACGTCACTCTCGGAGAGTCAGACGCGGAAAGCGAGCTTGACGTAAGGTTCGAAGGCAAATCAAGCAAGAAATCCGGCACCGGATGTGTCCATACGGCTCCGGGCCATGGGGCAGACGACTTTCACATGGGGAAAGCCTACGGGCTCGAGATCTATTGCCCTGTCGATAACGCCGGCCGCTTTACGCCCGAGGTTGAGCCCTGGGCCGGCGAGGACATCTTCACCGCGAACGCAAAGATCGTCGCTTTCCTGAAGGAGAGCGGAGCCCTACTGTTTACAGAAAGTTACCAGCATCGCTATCCGCATTGCTGGCGTTGCAAGAACCCCGTCATTTTTCGTGCGACGCCTCAGTGGTTCATCTCAATGGATGAGGCTGCGGGCAACGCTGGCTCCTTACGAGAAAAGGCCCTTAGTGAGATCGCCAACGTTAAGTGGCATCCGTCATGGGGCGAGGGCCGGATGAGTAATATGTTCAGGGGCCGGCCGGATTGGTGTGTGTCGCGCCAGCGTTCCTGGGGAGTTCCGATCCCTGTCTTTTACTGTAAAGGATGCGAGGAACCAGTTGCCGACCCGAAGATAATAGATTATGTCGCGGATATTTTTGCTATCGAAACTGCCGATGCGTGGTATGCGCGTGATGAGAGCGATCTGCTGCCTGCCGGATACACTTGCAGCAAATGCGGCGGCAGTGAATTCCGCAAAGAGACCGATATTCTCGATGTCTGGTTCGACTCAGGATCAAGCTGCGTGGCGGTGCTTGAGACACGCGGTGATACCCTGAGATTTCCGGCGGACGTTTTTCTGGAGGGCGGCGATCAATATCGCGGATGGTTCAATTCCAGCCTCATGTGCGGCCTCGCGGCCCACGATACGGCACCTTATAAGCGTGTGATCACACACGGCTGGGTCGTCGATGGCGAGGGCCGCAAACAGAGCAAATCGATTGGAAATGTAACTGCTCCCGAAGAGATCATCAATAAATCGGGTGCCGAGATCATTCGTTTGTGGGCCGCTGCGGTGGATTATACCGAGGATATGCGGTGTTCAGACGAGATTCTGTCTCGAATCGTCGATACATATCGTAAAATGCGCAATACGCTGCGTTATGCTCTCGGCAACCTGGACAAGTTCGACCCCGCCATGGACAGCGTCGGCCCGAACGAAATGCTCGACATCGATCTTTGGGCGCTAGCCGGGCTCAATGACGTCACCGCAAAGGTGCTGACAGCGTACGACGCCTATGATTTCCAGGCCGCGTACAACGCTCTCTATAATTTTTGTACGGTGACCCTATCGGCACGGTATTTTGACATCATAAAGGACCGGCTCTACATTCTCGCTCCTAAATCGCTTGAAAGGCGGTCAGCTCAGACCGCGCTGTATAAGATCGCCGATTCGCTGTGCCGTCTTATGGCGCCGATCCTGGTTTTTACCGCCGACGAAGCGTGGGAGAATCTGCCGGATCGAAAGGAGCCCTCGGTACACATCGCCGAGTTTCCAGCCATCGAAGAGGCTGATAATTCAGGTTTGGCGGCGACGTGGGAAAAAATATTTTTCCTTCGAGACGAAGTGCTCAGGGCGCTCGAGACTTCTCGAAACGAAAAGCAGATCGGCTCGTCGCTCGAGGCCAAGGTCATTCTCACGACGGACCCCGCTACGACGAGGCTGCTGCTCGATTATTACCAGCAGCTTCGCTACATATTTATCGTGTCTCAGGTCGAGGTTCACGAAGGGAGCCAGTTCGGCGTCGAGATCGCGAAGGCCGGCGGACAAAAATGCGAACGCTGCTGGAATTATTCAACACACGTCGGCGATTTCGAGAAATACCCGACCGTGTGCGAACGGTGCGCGGAAGCGCTGGATGAGATTCTAATCGAGGTCTGAAATGGTAGAAAGCTTCTTGCAAATCATGGTTTTATTAGCGGCGCTGGCTGCTATCGCCTCGGCTCAGGCCGTCCATACCCCGGAGAGAGGTTCCGCAGAACGCACGGCCATTCTCAATACACTTCGTGTACCGGTCGAGCGGGAATTGAAACAGAAGATCGCATTTAACCTAGACCATTTCCGCGTCGCGGGAACCTGGGCGTTTCTCGGCGGTGAGCCGCAGACGCCGACCGGGAGGCAGCCGAATTATCGAGGAACGCCTTACCAGGAAGCAAAAGACGCCGATATGTTCGACAACAACATCTTTGCGCTGCTGAGAAAGACGGGCGGTAAATGGCGGGTCGTGGCGTACGCGATTGGCTGCACCGATGTCTGCTACGCCGACTGGTGGCGTCGATATAAGGCCCCGAAGGCGGTTTTTCCGTATACTGAGTAGATGGCGGTTGATTTTCCAGCAATACTGACTTCACCTGACGCAACTTATGCTGAGGGAGTTAAATTCTTTCGAGGAAAAGGAATGCTCAATAAAGCCTTACGAAAGATCGCTGCCGATCTGGACCGTGAAGGGATCGACTATGTAGCGATCGGCGCGATAGCGCTCAACCGGCATGGTTACCGTCGATTTACCGAGGATATAGATTTGTTGCTTTCACGAGAGGGGCTGAAGATTTTTCGCGAACGATTGATCGGACGGGGTTATCGGCCTGCCTTTGAATCGGCGACTAAGAAATTTCGAACGTCCGATAAAGTGCCTGTTGAGATAATTACATCCGGTGAGTACCCGGGAGATGGGCTGCCGAAACCCGTCGTGTTTCCCGATCCCACGGCCTTTGCCGTTGTCATCGATGGTGTCAAAACCATCTCGCTCGAAAAATTGATCGAGCTCAAACTTGCATCGGGAATGACAGCCGGCGATCGTCTAAAGGACCTTGCCGACGTCCAGGAAATGATCAAGATAAAGGAACTGGATTCATCATTTGCCGAAAAGCTCGATGAATTCGTTCGTTCGAAGTATTTGGAATTGTGGGAATCAGTGGAGGACGGTCGTGCCCGTGAGGCCGAAGTGAATTGACCAGAAAAGACTTACTTTGGAAATTAGCGTACCTCGGCCTTGCTGGCGGCGTGTTCATGATCGACCAGACCACCAAGGCCTGGGCGACGCGGGCGCTGAGATTCGGCGGCGACATGCCTATCATTAATGGCTTTCTGAATTTTGCCTACGCTCAGAATACCGGTGCGGCATTCTCGATGCTCGACGATCAGGGCGATGCCGGACGCTGGGGTTTATCGGCCGTCGCCGTGGTTGCCGCGACGCTCGTCCTATATTTTTTCTGGCGAACGCCTCGTACTGATGACCGCGTCATGGGAGCGCTCGCACTGCTGCTCGCCGGTATCGCCGGAAACGTGACCGACAGGATGCGGCTCGGCTTTGTCGTCGATTTTATCGATGTACAGTTTGGCAGTTGGCATTACCCAACATTTAACGTAGCCGATATGTCTATATGTTTCGGGGCCGGGTTGTTAATTATTGATATGTTCCTAAGTAAGAAGCAGGGAGCCAGTAGTCAGAAGCCGGAAGCAGAAGGCTTCGAAACGTGAGAAATATGCCTGCTCGCAGTTTTGAAGATGTGGAGATTTGGCAAAAGGCGCACGCCTTCGTTTTGGCAATCTATAGTTATACCGAAAGTTTTCCAAAAACTGAGCTATATGGAATAACATCCCAACTGCGTCGGGCAGCGGTTTCCGTGCCGGCAAATTTTGCTGAAGGATTTGGCAAAGCTACTAAACCTGACAAGCTCCGGTTTTACAGCACATCGCAAGGTTCGCTGGAAGAATGCCGTTATTACCTGATCCTTGCTCAAGATCTCGGCTACGGCGAAACAGCACCATTGCGGGCCATGGTCGAAGAAATTAGCAAAATGCTAGGCAGCTACATGAGAGCGATCCGATCTGAGATAAGATAGATAATACTAGGTTGGTTGCATTGGAATTCTGGCTTCTGGCTTCTGGCTTCTGGCTTCTAAAAAGATGTTCCCCGAACTTTTCACTATCGGAACCTTTCCCGTAACCACCTACGGCATTTTCCTTGCGCTGGGGATGCTGCTTGCGCTGTTTGCAGCATCGAGGTTGGGTGCACGCGATGGTATCCCTCGAGAACGCATTTACGATCTGGGGTTATGGACTCTGGTCGGCGGCCTGATCGGATCGAAGCTCCTGATGCTGCTGATCGAGGATAACGTCAACATTCTTTCTCTGGATTTTCTTCGTTCCGGCGGCGTTTTTTACGGTGGATTGATCGGCGGCTTTTTAGCCGTTGTCTTGCTGGTCTGGTTTTACAAGCTCAATTTCTGGAAGGTCGCAGACGCCTTTGCACCTGCCGTTGCACTTGGGCAGGCCTTTGGCCGGCAAGGCTGTTTTGCCGCCGGTTGCTGCTGGGGTAAACCCACCGATCTTTTCTGGGGCGTCCACTTTACCGATCTCGGACACGAATACACCGGCGTTCCGGTCGTCGGGCCAAGCGGGGCCGACCTTTATCTGCATCCGACACAGCTTATCGAGTCATTTACCATGCTGGCGGTCTTCGGATTGCTGTTTTGGCTTCACCGTCGAAAGAAATTTGATGGTCAGATCTTGATCGCATACGGTATCATATATTCCATAGTACGTTTTTCGATCGAGTTTATCCGCGATGACCCGCGGGGTGATTTATTTGGTCTTACGACTTTTACGGGCTTATCGACGTCCCAAATGCTGAGTCTAGTTGTCGCAGCAACATCTGTGGTATTTATGATTTGGCGGCTTCGATCGGCTGCCAGGACTCCAGCTCGATCCTGACGGACGCGACTCTTTCACCGCAGTTAGGAGAATACCATGATTGTCCCGAGAAACTTCCTGATCGCCATATTTACAGTGGCGGCTTGTTCCCATTTAGCCTACAGCCAGGAGACTCCTGAAGACAGAATCAAACGATCGCTCGAGGGGCGGCAGATGTTGATCAAAATGGATATGCCGGCGACCGACGTCGGCATTGATGTTTTTGTGGAAGATACCGTTCTGACCATTGATCAGGACAAATACAACAAGCTGATCCGTGAAAACGGCGTCGCAATAAAACAGGGCAGCCGCCCCCGCATCACCGCCGTGCGATTTGCCGGAGGCGGTATTGAGCTCGACCTGGATGGGGGCGGTTCCCCCAGCCTCGATTGGGTTGTTGGTGGTGTGGTTCTAAGTGCACCTACACCTGTCGCAAAGAGTGATCGTGAGGTCGAGCTGGAACGCCGTCTACAAAACGAGTCTAACCCCGCGACGATCAGCTTTCTTAGAAACGATCTGGAAAGCGAAAGGCTGAGGCGTGTAGACCAGGACCAGCGAAACCACGAGGCATTTGGCCGTGCCTCGAATCTTCGCAGTGAATATATTGCAGAGAATAGAAAGAAGTGGGGTTCGAAACTTCGAATCATTATTCGATCAAGAAAAGAATCGGTACCGCTGCGAGACATCGTGACGGCGCTTGGCAAATACGCCGAACTGCTTCCGCGTGAAACGGTAACCAAATAATGCCGTCTCCCGCGTTGAGCTTGCGTTTTCTGGCGAACGAATTAGACGCCGGCACAAGACTCGACTCATTTCTTGCGGAGCGAATCGAAGGTTGGTCGCGTTCGCGGCTGCAGCGGCTAATCGACGGCGAGGACGTACTGGTCAATGACGCCAAGGTAAAATCCTCGTATAAGGTCCGAGAGGGCGACGACATCGAGATCGAGCTCACCGAGCTGCCGGTAGCCAAGTTTGAACCCGAAGACATTCCGCTCGATTTAGTTTTTGAGGACGAGCACCTTGCGGTCATCAACAAGCCCGCCGGAATGGTGGTTCATCCCGGAGCCGGCGTTCAGAGCGGGACGCTGGCCAACGCTATCGCGTGGCATTTCGAATTCCAGATTCCAGATTCCAAACGAGATACTCGATCTGAAATCTGGAATCTGGAATCTAAAATGTCGGATCGCGTCGGCATCGTCCACCGGCTTGATAAAGACACCTCCGGGCTGATCGTCGTTGCAAAATCGGACGAGGTCCATGAGGCACTCTCAGAACAGTTTCGCGAGCGTAAGGTGTATAAATCTTACATTGCGCTCGTCCACGGAGCGACTGAGAAAAACTCAGGCACAATCGAGGCACCGATAGGCCGCAACAAGCACAATCGCCTGCGGATGAAGGTCGCCACTCATGGCCGAAGCGCGGTCTCGCTCTGGAAGGTTCGGGAGCGGTTTACAAAATTTACCCTTCTCGATGTCGAGATCAAAACCGGCCGCACCCACCAAATCCGCGTCCACATGGCCTATATCAATCATCCGGTCGTCGGCGACGAGATCTACAACGAAGGCCGCGACAACACCATTGCCGACTCCGATGTAAAGAACGCTATCCAATCGATGCGCCGGTTTTTTCTCCATGCTGAGCGGCTCTCATTCACCCATCCAGAAACAAAGCAATTTCTGGAGTTCACCCAACCGCTTCCCGACGAATTGATAAATGTGTTAAGCATAATGGAATATTAGGTTTAAAATAGGGAACGGCGGCGGAAGAGAATGCTCCTTTTCAATATGGTATGAAAGATGGAAGTAGGGCTTTTTTTATCATGATTGCACTGTGCGTTGGCTGCGCCATAGTCGGTGTTATAGCAATGACGATTATGGAAGCGCAGGCGCGCTGGGCCCTTCCCCCAGAGATGCGTACACCTGAGGCAATACAATACAACTTCGATGGTGCAGTCTGCCTAAAATGCGACATTTTTCGCATGTTTTTCGTTATCTTCGGCTTCGGATTGGCTGGAATTCTCACTCTGCTCTGGGTGATTTACGAGGCGGTTACCGGGGGAATCGACGCTTTCCGTAGTTCCAAGTAACCTCGCAGGCGGGGACGCGTGCGTTCCAGTCGATATGTTGACTATTCGTATGAAAAAGTTCTTAATCGCCGCTGTCTTTTTATTATCTCTCGCGTTTTCGGGGTTCGGTCAGTCGGATGAGATCAATATCATCCCCAAACCGCAACAAATCGAAGGCGGAAATGGTGTATTTAAGCTGGGTCATAAGACCGCGATAGTAGCGGTGGACGAATCGGGAAGACGAATAGCTTTTTTGCTGGTAGATCTATTAAAAAAGGACTATGGTCTCGATCTAAAGATCACTTCGACGCCGCCCCCCGATAATTACATTCAATTCATGCCTCCGATATACGCGATTCGGGAAACGACCATTTCCGGACGGCCTAACATCCTGCACACGATCGACGTGAAGCCTCAACGCATTCAGATCAGTGGTCATGAAATAGGTCTGTTTTACGCCTTACAGACGCTGCGGCAGTTACTTCCCGGCAAATTTGCCGAATCGATATCGATTCCCGCACTAGCGATTGCCGATGCCCCCCGCTTTCCCTATCGCGGTATGCACCTCGACGTAGCGCGCCATTTCCAGCGGGTCGAGTTTGTAAAGAAGTACATCGACCTGATGTCGCAGTACAAATTTAATTATTTTCACTGGCATCTGACCGAGGACCAGGGGTGGCGGATCGAGATCAAGAAGTATCCGAGGCTGACCGAGATCGGATCAATGCGGCCCGAGACGATGGTTGATAGGAATTTCGCACCGTACATCGGCGACGGCAAACCGCACGGCGGGTTTTACACGCAGGAGCAGATCAGGGACGTGGTGAAGTACGCGAAGGACCGCCATATTACCGTCATTCCCGAGATCGAGCTGCCCGGCCACGCCTCGGCGGCATTGGCCGCGTATCCGCAATTTGGCTGCAAGACGGATTACGAGTACAAGGTACAGACGACGTGGGGCATATTCAAGGAAGTCTTCTGCCCGACCGAGGAGACGTTCAAGTTTCTCGAGGACGTGCTGACCGAGACGATCGCCCTTTTCCCCGATTCGCCGTACATCCATATCGGCGGCGACGAAGTTTTGAAAGACCACTGGAAGGAATCTGCCTTCGTTCAGGAGCTAAAGAAACGCGAGAATCTGAAGGACGAGCACGAGGTGCAGAGTTACTTTGTCCGACGGATCGAGCGATTTCTGAACTCGAAAGGCAAAAAGATGATCGGCTGGGACGAGATCCTCGAGGGCGGCCTGGCACCGAATGCGACCGTAATGAGCTGGCGCGGGATGCGCGGCGGTATCGAGGCGGCCAAATCGAAACACGACGTCATCATGACGCCGACCGATTTCGTTTATTTCGATTACGGCCAGGGCGACCCGACTTACGAACCGCTCAGCATCGGCTATTACGTTCCGCTTTCCAAGGTGTACAGCTTCGAGCCCGTCCCGCCCGAACTCACGCCCAAGGAGGCCAAATACGTCATCGGCGGCCAGGCCAACATCTGGACCGAATACATGAAAACGCCGCAGCACGTCGAGTATATGGCCTTCCCGCGAATGCTGGCGCTCAGCGAGGTGCTATGGTCCAGGAAAGAAGACCGCGACTTCGACGATTTCCAGCGTCGGCTGTTCACTCATTTACCAAGGCTCGATAAGCAGAACGTGAACTACCGCATTCCGGAGCCGACAGGACTTGCCAACGCCGTCATTCCAGAGGGCGAGGCAATTAGCATTGGCGGGATCCGCTCAGAGATACCTGGAGCCAAAGTCCACTTCACGGTCGACGGTTCGACTCCAACTGAGAATTCACCGCTCATCCCCTCACGGTTCGTTGCTAACCCAGGCGACGGCGAGGTTCTTACTCTAAAAACGATAGTCGTTTTGCCCAATGAGCGAAAGAGTGCTGTCTACGCCGCCACTTTTGTCCGCGGCAAGATGCGTGAAGCGGACAGAACTGAAGCTAAACAACCCGGCCTTGCATACGAATTCTTTATCCCGCGAGGCGACATGTCCGGCGAAGGCGAGCGTATCACAGGCTCGACCCGCTCGACGGCACTCAACCAATTTGCCCAGCGGTCCGATCTCAAAAAGCCATTTGCGGTCACCTTCGACGGTTATTTCCGCGTGCCCGAGGACGGCGTTTACGAATTTCAAGTCGATTCGACATGGGATGCGACCGTCGTGCTAGGCTCTGATAAGATTATCGACGACGCCGGAACAAAAGACCGCAAGATCCGCTCGGCGATCGTGCCGCTAAAGGCCGGCCTGCACAAGATGTCGCTTCGTTACAACCACCGCGGCGGCGATCATTCATTCCGCTTCCGCTGGGGCATCAAAGGCCGCGGCCTAACCCAAGCCTGGGGCGGCGAATTTGTGCATTAGGGAAGAACCTGGAAGACGGAAGTCAGAAATCAGAAGTCAAAAACAAGATTGAGGAACCAGCATGGTAAGAATTTGCAGAAGCGCCCATTGCAGATGCCTCCGATGCAGAAGCACGCACGCAGTAAGGGCATTCCGCCCGCACCAAACGTTCACCCTCGCGCTTCTGACTCTGCTCACGGCTCACTGCTTGCTGCTTACTGCTGTAGGCCAAACCCGCGACTTCACGCGATGGGTCAACCCGTTCATCGGGACAGGCGGGCACGGGCATACTTTTCCGGGTGCGACCATGCCCTTCGGCATGGTCCAACTCTCCCCCGACACCCGCATCGACAACTGGGATGGCTCCAGCGGCTATCACTACTCCGACAACATTATCTACGGCTTTTCGCACACACATCTGAGCGGGACCGGAATTCCAGACGGGTGCGATATTTTGTTGATGCCGACGATCGGCGAGCCGCAGTTCTTCGCCAAGGAAGGCGACAAATCGGTCAACGGCTACGCATCGAAATTCTCGCACGCTAACGAGAAAGCCGAGCCGGGATATTACTCGGTTAAGTTGGATGACGACGGAATTCTCGCAGAGATGACTGCGACGACGCGAGTTGGTTTTCATCGGTACACCTTTCCGGTGGCCGACGAGGTGAACATTATTTTAGATCTTGACTGGCGGGACAGAGTCACTGACTCAGACATCAGAGCTGTAGGTCCGTATGAAATCGAAGGCTTTAGACAGTCTTCCTCCTGGGCTAAGAATCAGACGGTCTATTTCGTTATCAAGTTTGCACGATCGGTTGAGATCGTCGTGCCCCAAACACCTAATTCATCCAGGCGAAAAGTCGCTTTGCAGTTTTCGACCGGCGGAGGTGAGAAGGTGTACGTAAAGATCGGCATATCCAACATTTCCATCGAAGGTGCCCGCAAAAATCTCGACGCCGAGCTGCCGCACTGGGATTTCGACAAGGTCCGTGCCGATGCGAAGGCGGCGTGGAACAAAGAGTTAAGCAAGATCGAGATTACGGGCGGCACAGAGGAGCAGACAACGGTCTTTTATACCGCCCTGTATCACACGATGATCCACCCGAACCTCTTCAATGACGTTGATGGGCGGTACATGGGCCACGACGGGAAGATCCACCAATTGGAAAGTGGGGGAGTGGAGGAGAAGAGGAGTGGAGGAGCCAATCCAAAATCGAAAGTCCAAAATCCAAAATCAGGAGATCACTACACCGTCTTCTCGCTCTGGGACACCTTCCGCGCCGCGCATCCGCTTTACACGATCATCGACCAGAAACGCACGGTCGATTACATCAATTCGTTCATCCGTATTTACGAACAAGGCGGGCGGCTGCCGGTTTGGGAGCTTTGGGGCGAAGAGACCGACACGATGATCGGCTATCACGCCGTTTCGGTTATCGCCGACGCGATGGCAAAGGGGATCAAAGGCTTCGACTACGAAAAAGCCTACGCCGCCGCCAAACACTCCGCCGAACTAGACCATTTCGGCCTCGCCGCCTACAAACGCCGCGGTTACATCTCGATGGAGGACGAGAACGAATCGGTCTCGCGAACACTCGAATACGCCTACAACGACTGGTGCATCGCCCAGATGGCCAAGATCCTCTTGGAACGCGGTTATCTCACCCGCTCGCACAGGTACACTGGAGCCCTTCGTGCAGACATAGAGCGGTACTCCCGGCGTGCTCGCTACTTCGAAAACCTCTTCGATCAAAAGACCGGTTTCTTTCGTGCTAAACGGAACGGTGGATTTGTTGAGCCCTTCGCGCCTGGTGAAGTAAATTTCGGTTTCACCGAGGGAAATTCGTGGCAATACTCTTTCTTTGTCCCGCATGATGTTACGCATTTGATGAAGCTTATGGGCGGGCGTGAGAGATTCATCGCAAAGCTCGATGGGCTTTTCACAACAACCGAAAAATTATCGGGCCGCGAGCAGGCCGACATCACCGGGTTGATAGGGCAGTACGCCCACGGCAACGAACCATCGCACCACATCGCTTATCTTTACAACTACGCCGGTGAGCCGTGGAAGACCCAAAAATACGTCCGTAAGATCATGGACGAATTTTACCGCAACGCACCCGACGGCCTGATCGGTAACGAGGACTGCGGACAAATGTCGGCCTGGTACGTGCTTTCCGCGAGCGGCTTTTATCCCGTAAATCCCGGCGATAATATCTATGCCTTCGGTTCTCCCCTGTTTCCTGAGATGAGGTTCAACCTTGAGAATGGTAAGACATTCATTGTTCGATCTAAGGGCGTCTCGAAAAAGAATGTCTATATATCGAGCGCCAAACTCAATGGCGAACCATACGGCCGGTCCTTCCTCAGGCACGAGCAGGTTCTAAATGGTGGTTTGCTCGAGTTCACTATGGCGGACCATCCGGTTCGAACCGCTTTCGTGCAAAACCCCTCCTCTTCGGTTGGTATTGATTCTGTCGCTGTGCCGGTAGTCGAGGCTGAGCGTACATTTGCCGAATCCACCAGGGTTACCCTGACAACCGTGACGTCAAACTCCAAGATCTACTACATCGTTTACGAGGCCCAAAACGCTGAGTCGCTGGAACTATATACTGGGCCCTTCGAGGTGTCCGCCACTGGCCGAATTACGGGTTTCGCAGTCGGCGAAAACCGAAAAGATGTCAGCAGGTATTTTGACGTCATGCTCCGCAAACGGCCAAATGACTGGACCGTCAAGGTTCTCTCCGGCTACAGCCCCCAGTACACCGGTGGCGGTGAGAACGCCATCGTCGACGGCATTCGCGGCAACAAGAATTTCGCGAGCGGCGAATGGCAGGGCATTCAGGGCAAGCCATACGAAGCTGTCGTCGACCTCCGGCGCCCGACCGATATCAGCGAAGTAGGCGCAAGCTTCCTGCAGGTCGCCGGCCCCTGGATATGGATGCCTGATCGTATTGAGTTCGAGGTGTCTGCTGACGGCAAGAATTTTACGCGGGTCGCCGATATCACGCCATATTTCCCTCAGAAGGAAATGGAGCCTACGATAAGGGGGTATAGTCAAAAGATCACGCCGACTAAGGCCAGATACGTCCGCATCCGGGCACACAACTTCGGCAAGATCCCTTCCTGGCACCTCGGTGCGGGCGGCGATCCGTGGATATTTATTGACGAGGTTTTCATACGATAGTAAGACCGTTGTCGGTATCTCGACCGTCAGCGAGCTCCCTCACGGTCGGGCTACTGACACGATAGAGGGTGCTCCCTCCCTAACGGTCGGGCTACGGACACGGTATCCGCGAGAATCTTGACTAATAGACCTCTCGTAACCATACTTAAATGAAATAGTTGTGACATTTTACGCCTTCAAACTCGTTTTGCTAGGCATAGGTTTGGGCCTTGCCGTGGGGGTTGGCGTGTATACGTTTTGGTACGGAAAGGGGTATTCGTACATGAGCAACGACCCTTCGTCGTGCGCCAATTGTCACATCATGAACGAGCAGTATAACGGCTGGCAAAAGGCCAGTCATCACACCGCGGCGACCTGTAACGATTGCCACACGCCCGAGAATTTCGTCGGCAAATATTACACCAAGGCTTCGAATGGGTTCTGGCATTCCTATTATTTCACGCTGGGCGGTTTTCATGAGCCGATACGAATAACCGAGCGGAACCGACAGGTGACCGAGCAGCAATGTCGTTATTGCCATCAGACGATGGTCGAATCGATAACGGTTTCTGAGGATCCGCGGCATTTTGAACAGGTGGCGTGTATCCAATGTCATCGCGATGTCGGGCACATGCATTAGAGAGGGAGAAAGATTATGAGTAAGGAGAACGAAGAACTTCAGGTCGAGAACGCGGAAAAGACTGAGCAAAAGAAACCGCGGACTTTCGGAATAAAGCTGGTGGCCCTGGTCGCTTTTGCTTCATTCGCGGCCGCGATCCTCGGCCTCGCGCTCTTTACAAATATTATGGAGCGAAAGCAGGAGGGCTCGAGTCCTTTTTTTCGTGTGGTCGAGCTAACGGACGACACCGAGGACCCGGCGATCTGGGGTAAAAATTTCCCGCTCCAATACGACAGTTATCTGAGAACGGTCGATCAGGAACGGACCCGATATGGCGGCAGCGAGGCTCTTCCAAGAGCGCCCACCGGTGCCGATCCCCGCTCCGTGGTCGCCCAATCGCGTCTTGAGGAAGATCCCCGGCTCATAACAATGTGGGACGGTTACGCGTTTGCAGTCGATTTTCGCGAGGAACGCGGGCACGCCTACATGCTCGAGGACCAGACTTTTACCGAGCGTCAAAATGTCGTTCAGCAGCCGGGCTCGTGCATAAATTGTCACGCATCGGCTTACAACGCCTACAAACGATTAGGGAACGGCGATATCATGGCCGGTTTCGCGGTTCTTAATCGGATGCCGTATTTCGAGGCACGAAAAGAGGTAACACATCCGGTCACGTGCATCGATTGCCATGATTCGCAAACGATGCAGCTCAGGATCACGCGCCCGGCATTCATGAAAGGGATACAACTGGCTAAGGCTGCGCAGGGAATTCCGAATTTTGACGTTACTCGCGATGCCACCCGGCAGGAGATGCGGACCTTCGTCTGCGCTCAGTGCCATGTCGAATATTATTTCAAAGGGCCCGAAAAAGAGCTGACCTACCCGTGGCAAAACGGGCTTAAGGTCGAGAATATGATGGCCTATTACGAAGAGGTAAAGCACAACGACTGGGTCCACAGTCAGACAGGTGCCGGCGTGCTGAAGGCCCAGCATCCTGAATTCGAAATGTATAGCCAGGGAATTCACGCGAGAGCCGGTGTGTCCTGCGCCGATTGCCACATGCCTTATACGCGACAGGGCGCGATGAAGATCAGCAGCCATCACGTTCGCAGCCCCCTGCTGAATATCAATGTCTCGTGTCAAACATGTCACAAAGCGAGCGAGGAGGAGTTGAAATTCCGGGTCGAGACGATCCAGACGCGGACGTACAACCTCAGGGGGATCGCGATGGACGCTCTCGTCGCCCTCATCAATGACATTAAGGCGGCGATCGAGTCGGGTGCTCCCGCAGATCGGATCGAGGCCGCGCGTAAAGAGCAGCGAAAGGCTCAGTTTTACCTGGATTTCGTCGAGGCCGAAAATTCGATGGGATTTCACGCACCGGCTGAAGCAGTACGAATACTTGGCGAGTCGATCAATTTTTCACGGCTGGGTCAGGTAGCTCTGCATAGCAGCGTTCCGAAAGCGGCACCGGGAGCGGCGCCTTAAGGGGCGATCATTTGACTGGTCCGTCGTAAATGTCCTCGGCCGCGAATCCGCGTTTTTTCACCTTCCTGATAACCGTGCGAATTTCGCTGTCGATCTTCGTTACTAAACGGCGGATCTTTTGCTCGGGCCTGGCCATAAAATACGTTACGTGTGTGGTTTCATAGCCGTTTGGCGAGTGCGGAGAAAAGTAATAGTTAGAGATACAGCGTCGGACGGCGTCGGTCTTCACCTCATTTACCGAGTGCCAGGATCGCTCGTTAGTAGCCATCAAAACGAGACGGTTGAAAAGGCTGGGAATCTCGACCGGCTGTGTTACCCGCTCATCCCAAAGCTCAAGGTTCCCTCCGTATTCGGGTTTCCATTCCGGTGAGATGTAATAAAGCAGATTTAGAACGCGATAGTTTTTTTGTTCACCATCGTGGGAATTATCGATGTGCGGGTTCAAAAAATGGCCGCGCTCCATCGCGCTTAAACCGCCCGCATAAAGGTGCGGGTCGCCGACAGCATCTCTGATGCCGGTCAGGTCGGCTACCATTTCGATCACACGCTCATCCTGCAATGCAAACGTAATGTCCGAGATCAGCGGGTCAAAATCACCGAGCATTTTTGACGTAAACTTTCGTTCACGAAAGCTGTCAAGGAGACGCATTTTGTCTGTTGGCGGAAAGGAAGCCGCGATATTTTCGGCGATCTCAGCCGGAAGCAGGTTGTCGATGGCTGTGCAATACGCAATCACCCCTTTGTCGGCAACAAAGTCCGACCGGATGTCGGCGGCGTCACGGTTAAGGCGTTCCAGGATAAAGCGAACTAGTTCGTCTCTCATCGATATTCAATCTATTATTACCGCGGAGCGAATGCAATCCTTGGAAAAAAGTTGACCATCCGGGCCGCGACGGCGTCTAAGGTTGTGGCCGAAAGGATTCGAGAGGAATTTGCAGTTATGGATAGACGATATTTTTTAAGGTCAGGCGGCGTAGCAATAGCGAGTTTTGGATTTATGGCCGCGGCACCGAGGTTTTTGCATCAATTCGCCAATGCAGCCGAGACCGCCGATGGATACGGAAAGAAAAAGGTCCTGGTAACGATATTTCAGCGTGGGGCCGTCGATGGGCTCAATATGATCGTGCCTTACGGCGAGAACGAATATTACAATTTCCGCCGCTCCATAGCGATAAAAAAGCCGGGAGAGGCAGGCGGAGCTATCGACCTCGACGGATTTTTCGGTTTGCATCCGGCGATGAAGCCGCTCGATGCATTTTGGAAAGACAAGAGGCTTGCGATCATTCAGTCAGCGGGTTCACCTGATAACACTCGTTCGCACTTTGATGCCCAGGATTATATGGAATCCGGCACACCCGGGGTAAAAAGTACGCGTGACGGATGGCTCAACCGTGTACTTCAGACGACCTCCGGCAAGGAGATCTCGCCTTTCCGGTCGGTTTCAATGACGCAGCAGCTTCCCCGATCGCTATACGGTAAAGCACCGTCTGTCGCCATGACGAACCTCGCCGATTTTTCGATAAAGGCCGGTATGTATTCGACGAATATGAAGGGCGGATACGAAGGCCTGTACGAACAGAATGCAAAGGATAATCTGAGTGAAACTGGAAAGGAAACCTTCGAAGCGGTCAACTACCTCAAAGACGCAAACCCGGCTCAGTACCAGCCCGAGAATGGTGCGGTTTATCCAAATTCCCCGCTTGGCCGTTCGCTGAGGCAGATCGCTCAGCTTATTAAAGCCGGCGTGGGGCTCGAGGTTGCCTTTGCCGAAATGGGCGGTTGGGATACGCACACAAACCAGGGCAACCCGCAGAATCCATCACAGGGACAACTAAGCAATCTGCTTCGCGACTTCGCCAGCGCGATCGCTGCTTTCGGCACGGATCTCGGCAAACGAATGGATGATGTGGTCGTGCTCACAATGTCTGAATTCGGCCGGACGGTGCGTGAGAATGGTTCACGTGGCACGGACCATGGCCACGGCAATTCAATGCTGGTGCTCGGAAATTCCGTCAATGGCGGAAAGGTTTATGGGGATTGGAAGGGCTTGAGAAGCGAACAGCTTCACGAAGGCCGCGACCTCGCTGTTACAACGGATTTTCGCGATGTTTTTGCCGAGGCCGCTTTTAAGCATTTAAGGGCGACTGACCTCGCGAAACTTTTTCCGAATTATAATGCAACAAAAACGAAGTTCAGGGGTTATTTAAAGGGTTAGTAAAATCCTCATCATCCTCCGAGGAT
>JBGSXN010000117.1:0-2552 GCA_041751355.1 Pyrinomonadaceae bacterium | reverse complement strand
TCGCCGCAACTACCCGGGCGCTGAACAACGGCCAGGTCGAAACGCTGCTGCTCGACCCGAACGCCACGGTCATTTCCGATGTTGCTCGCAACGATCTAATCCGTCTCGCCGCGACCACCGGAGCAACCGTGGACATGGTCGAAGGTAATGAAAAATTCGCGATCCTTGACGGTGTTGGAGCTCTTCTTCGTTACAAGTTCAAACCCGAGGCCTCCATTTCAGCAGGGAATTAGTGAGCAGGAGGAGAACGCAATGAGCGATACGGAAAAGAAAGTTACAGAAACGAACGCAACAGAAAAGAAGGTTTCAGACAGGTTAAAGGGCAAGCTTCAACGTTGGGGTATTATCGCCGGAGCCGTTCTGCTGGCGTTCCTCGTCGGGTTAATACCAATGTGGTTCACGGCGCAAAGCTTTGCCGCCGAGCGCGACGCCGCTCGGACTCAGTTGCTCAAGTCGGAGATCGGCAACCTGCTTCTGTTATCGATTGTGGACGCAAGGCGCGGCGAATATGAACTTGCCCGGCAAGGGGCCAGCGAATTCTTTACGCTACTGCGTGCCGAGGAAGAAAAGGGCAACGACGGTTTTTTGACGCCTGACCAGCGAACCAAAATGGCATCGATCTTTTCAGATCGTGACGCTGCCATTACGATGCTCGCACAGCGAGACCCGGCCTCGCTCGATCGCCTGACGGATATCTACATGAGGTATTCGCAGACGGTGCCGTCCGCTAGAACGGCATCGCGAACGGCAGGTGAAGCAAATGCGACGGTGAATAAATAAATCGTCAGATCCGATTCGGAGCGTCGGCTGCCGCCGCGACGGACGATCAGGAAAGGGAGAATAATAAAATGGTTTCTTTACTGATTTGGTTAGTTTTAGGGTTCTTGGCCGGTTACCTGGCGAAACTGATCCTCCCCGGCCGCGATAGCGGTGGCGTAGTGTTGACGACAATCCTCGGAATTCTCGGAGCGGTGGTCGGCGGATTTATGGGCAGATACTTTTTCGGGTATCCGATGATCAGCTCGTTTGATAATATCGGCGACAATTTGCCGAGCTTTATCTCATCAGTCATTGGTGCAATTGCGGTTCTCGCGATCCATCGGGCGGCGACAGGACGCGGTATGGGCCGTTAGGCCTCCGCAGGGTCATGAGCGACTTGGTTCCAAGCGTCAAGGCATATCGATACTAATAGAACGCCGAGCCAAAATTCAGCAACCGGCTAATGAAAAGAAAAATTCGGCGGTAAAGATTTAGGCCGAAATTCAGGGAGAAAGTTTATGAAAGGATACACGACCGCCATTGAAAACGAGACGAACGCAAACACGGATTTCCGCCGCGTTTTGTACACGTCAAAACACAGCCAACCGGTTTTGATGAATCTGCTTCCAGGCGAAGAGATCGGCTTGGAAACGCATAACGGAAACGACCAGTTTTTTCGGGTGGAAAAGGGACACGGCAAGTCAGTGATCGATGACAACGAATATGAATTGCATGACGGTGATGCAGTCATTGTCCCGACCGGGGCACGTCATAACATCCTCAATCTTTCGCCGACCGAAGACCTAAAACTCTACACGATCTATTCGCCGCCGCACCATAAAGACGGCACGGTCAGAGCGACTAAACTCGACGCAGAAACGCAGCCCGAAGAATACGAAGGCGCGACGACAGAGCGGTTCTCCGACGATCATCCGGATTCTAAACGTATTCTTGAAGAACAGATCGAAAAGATCGAGGTCAAGGTTTTTGAGAAGATCCATTCGGTCAAACTCGATCGTTACGAAAAGAAGCTCGCGAAAGACGCTCAGAAAATCGTCAAATATGAACATAGAATTGACGATCTGAAAGAGAAAATGTCAAAGCTTCATAACGCTCAGACTGTCTGAGAACTTCTTTTAGGAAACGGCATCCAAGCCAGATGATCCGGCAAAAAAATGATCGGATGCAAACCGCGGCGCGTGGGGTCGAGAGTGGGGCTGGAGAGTAAAGGGAAGACGCAACAAAGGTGCTAATTATGGAGCGTCGCAAATTTTTACAGTCGGCATTCGCAGGTACCGCAGTGTTAGGTTCGACAGGCACAGGAATCCTGTTCAGCAGCTGCACGCAGAAACCAAGCGCCGCGAAGTCGGAATTCATACCGGACGTTGAAATGGTTTTGACGGCGGCTCCTGACGAAGTAGTTTTGCTCCCGGGCCGGCCGACGCCTGTATGGCGATTCACCGCCCAACTCTCCAAAGGGCCGCCAGACACGCTTCAGGTGATCGAGGGTTCATACCTTGGCCCGGTCATTCGCTTACGACGGGGTCAAAAGGTTCGCGTTCGTTTTGCCAATAAGGTCACCGAACCGTCGATCGTCCACTGGCACGGCCTGGATGTGCCGGAGAACGCTGACGGTCATCCACGACTTGCGGTCGGCGCCGGCGAAGAATATGTGTATGAGTTCGAAGTAACAAACCGGGCCGGCACATATTGGTATCATCCGCATCCACATATGCGAACGGGCGCACAGGTATATCAAGGCCTGGCGGGAATGCTCGTCGTCCGGGATGACG
>JBGSXN010000116.1:0-9690 GCA_041751355.1 Pyrinomonadaceae bacterium | reverse complement strand
TAGATTCCGGCTCAGACAGCTCGAGGTCGTACTGCCGCCCGTTTACCTCGGCGATCAACCTATCGCCGTCGTATCGCACCTCGACATCGAACGTTTCAGTATCGACCTCCGCTGTTAGTTTCATGAAAGTTTATTCAGCCTTATTCGGCTGAGGGGTCACTCGAAGATACGGTTTGACCGTTTTCCAGCCGGCCGGGAACTTCTCCCTGGCTTCGTCGTCCGAGAGAGATGGCACGATAATACAGTCGTCACCATTCTTCCAATTAACGGGTGTAGCCACGCTGTAACCCGACGTCAGCTGAAGCGAATCGATCACCCTCAGCAGCTCGTCAAAATTCCTACCCGTGCTGGCAGGGTAGGTAAGGGTAAGTTTGACCTTTTTATCCGGGCCGACCACAAACACCGAACGAACGGTCATCGTATCACTAGCATTCGGATGGATCATGTCATAGAGGTCTGAGACCTTGCGGTCGGCATCCGCGATCATCGGAAAATTGACGGCGGTGCCCTGAGTCTCCTCAATATCCTTTTCCCAGCCCCGGTGAGAATCCAACGGGTCGACGCTCAGGCCCATTACCTTAACGTTTCGCTTGTCGAATTCCGGCTTTAGCTTCGCCGCCATTCCGAGTTCGGTCGTGCAGACCGGCGTATAATCCTTTGGGTGTGAAAATAAGACTCCCCAACTGTCGCCTAACCATTCGTGAAAATTGATCGTGCCTTGGGTAGTTTCGGCCGAAAAATCCGGTGCAGTATCGCCTAACCTGATAGCCATGAAATATCTTGTCCTCCTGAATGTTCAATTAGTATACCAAACGTGAGAAGGTCATTCCGACTCCGGAGGGGCATCGGAATCAGGTTCTTCGGCCCTGCGAAGCCGTATAAGGTGAAGCTTCTTTTCGTCCGCTTTTATTATCTCGACCGACAGGCCGCGAAGTTCTAGCTTCTCACCTATCTTTGGCACATATCCCGCCTCGCTTGTAACGAGGCCGGCGATGGTTGTATAATCCTCATCCTCGAGATCTGCGTCAAAGAGCCGCTCGATCTTATCGATCTCGGTCGATCCGATCACATCCCAATATCCGTCAGCACCCTGTATGATCTCAATTATCTCTTCGTCCTCGTCTTCGTCCTCGATCTCACCGACGATCTCTTCGAGAATGTCCTCAACAGTAATGATGCCTGCCACGCCGCCATACTCGTCAATCACTACCGCGATCTGGACGTGGTCGTTCTGCATCGTCTTTAGCAGTTCGGCGGCGGTCTTGGTCTCGGGTACAAAAAAAGCGTCGCGAAGGATCCCGCTGACCGGTTCATCCTGCCTGTCTTCGGCCCAGACCTGGAGCAGATCGCGGACGTAGATCACACCCTCAATACTGTCGATGGTGTTGCGGTAAACCAGAATGCGAGAATATTTTTTCTCCACGATCAGATCACGGGCAGCTTCGATCGATGAGTCTATGGATAATGCAACGATCTCGGTACGAGGAGTCATTATTTCAGCGGCCCTGGTATCACTGAATTCGACCATCGTTTCGATCAATTCGCGTTCGCTTTCCTCAATGATGCCCTCGGCCTCGCCGACCTCCATTAACGCATGAAAATCTTCGGCATTGTCCTCGGCCCGCTCCTCTGCAGTTTCCGGTGTGGCGATTGCCTCCAGCTTTTGCCGGGCCTTTGAGCGTCGGGCGATCGGTTCCAGGAAAAATGTTGCGATCACGTATATCGGACGGATCGCGGGCAGCAGAAATATCAGCTTGCGTTCCGGCGTGTTTCTGACCAGGATCCGGGGAACGATCTGACGCAGCAAAACCGTGGCGGCGACGCCGATGATCAGGGCCAAAAGCAGCGAGATGTTTCGCTCGAGTTCGGTTTTCAGAGCGATATCGGTCAACAGCACAGCAAAAACAATAAGTAATACCTGGATCGTCGAAGAAAGAGCAAACCTAAACCGCTGTCGATTGTCGAGTATCTCTTTTAGAAATTTGACTGAGCTTTTCTCGGCAAACTCCTCGTCCGACGAGATCCGTCGAAGGCCGACGTCCGACAAATGCGAAAATGCCATGTCGACAGTTGCCAAAAATACCATCGCCAGCAAAATAAGTAGTGCGATGATTATTTCCAATTCCATATCGACTGATTCTACGCTTTTTGAGGCTTGGAACAAATCTTTCAGATCCTGCCGTCAAACCCGACCGACCGCGAATACGCGAAAGACACAAACATGCGGTTAGAAGGGTTTCCCCCTCCAGCAAATCAACAGAGACGATAAACCCAGATTACGCATTGGATTCATTTTGTTAAGAAAATAGGATTGCGTTTTTCCTCTGCGAACTCTGCGTCTTACTCTCGGCCTCTGCGTTACACTGGTCTTGACGACTATTTAACCTGCAACAACGCAGAGTTCGCTGAGCCAGACGCCGAGGCCGCGGAGAAGACGCAAACTTTGAAAGTGTTTGAAAACTTCTAATGCGTAATCCGGGATAAATCATGTAGCTTTTAACGTGAGTGAATAAGATTCTTCCACGCCCGGCCGTCGCGTTCCAGCATGGCATCGGAATCTGCCGGGCCCCAGGAGCCGGCAGCGTAGTTTGGAAAATCGCGTGCCGGGAGCGCCTTCCAGACGTCGAGGACAGGCGTGACGATCCGCCAGCCGGCCTCGACCATGTCGGCTCGCTGAAATAGAGTCGCATCGCCAATCATGCAATCGAAAAGGAGCCTTTCGTATCCCGTACTTACCTGCTCGCCAAAGTGGTCGAGGTAATTAAAGTCCATATCGACGGGGCCCATATTGACTATCGGGCCGGGGATCTTGGCGCCGAAATGGAGAGTGATGCCTTCGTCTGGTTGGATATGTATGACGATTCGGTTGGTCGTAAGTTTTTCGATCGACGTGTCGCGAAAGAGCATAAATGGAGCCCGCTTGAATTGGATCACAATGCTCGAATGCTTGGCCGGCATTCGTTTTCCTGTCCGGACGTAAAAGGGAACATCTGCCCACCGCCAATTATCGATGGATAGCCTGAGGGCGGCGAAGGTTTCGGTGTTAGAATGCGGGGCCACTTTTTCCTCGTCGCGATAGCCGGGGACGGATCTTTCACCGATATTGCCCTCGCCATACTGGCCTCGGACCGCCTGGAGCAGAACATCGCCGGGCGTAAATGGCTGGATCGCCTGAAGAATCTTTGCCTGTTCGTCACGGACCGAATCGGCCTCGAACGAAACCGGCGGTTCCATCGCTGTCAGGGTGACAAGCTGAAGAATGTGGTTTGGGATCATGTCCCTGAGCGCACCGGCCGAGTCATAATACCCGCCACGCTGTTCGACGCCCAGCTTTTCGGCGACGGTGATCTGGACGTGGTCGATAAAATTGCGGTTCCAGATAGGCTCAAAGATGCTATTACCGAACCGAAAGACGAGGATATTCTGGACCGTTTCTTTACCTAGATAGTGGTCGATGCGATAGATCTGTCTTTCCCGGAGTATCCTGAGCAGATCCGCGTTGAGCTTTTCGGCCGACGCGAGGTCGTGGCCGAAGGGCTTTTCGTAAATAAAACGCCGCCAGCAGCCGTTTTCCTCTTTTCCCATGCCGTTGCGGACGATCTTTTGAGTCACATTGGCAAACAGGTCCGGCGGCGTCGCCAGGTAGAAGAAATAATTGTCCGGTATCTGATGAGCGGCTGTGACCTCACCGATCAATTCCTTAAGGTCGCCAAACAGCTTCTTATCATCATTAAAATCGCCGCCGGTATAATAGATCCGGTCCTCGAACCATTTGATCAGCCGCTCGTCGGGCCCGATTGGAATAAATTCGCGCAAGTTAGCGATAATCTGCGCTCGAAATTCCTCGGACGTCAATTCCTGGCGCCCGACACCAACGATCGAAAATTTGTGCGGCAAAAAGTCTTCCTTTGCGAGGTTATACAACGCGGGAAACAGCTTTCTCTTCGTCAGATCGCCCGTCGCCCCAAAAATAACCATCACACAGGGCTCGGCAGTTTTTGTAAGTTCAGTTATTGAAGGCATGCGGTGCTGTCGAGTGCTTTAATTCATCGGCAGTTATTATGCCAATATTCCGACGAATTCTCTAGGAAGCCCCTCTCTAAGGTACAGATAAGGTGACTAGAAGTGATGGCTGGGAGTCCGCTGCATACTATGTGAAAGTCCATGACAAGACGCGCAGGGTGAAAATCAAACAAAACGCTGCGGGAAGGCTAACTTAACTCATCCGCTTATATAAGGTCAGCATCTCGTCGAAGGCCTTTTCGTCCCATTTTCCCAATGCCCGCTGTTCACGCAGCTGCTTTGTGATGTCGATCGCCAGACGAAGACTATCTCGCGCAGATTCGATCTGGCCGAGTGCGGCGTAACTCTCACCCACATTCTTAACGGCCTGGGCCCAGTCGCGACGGGCAAAAAGGTTTCCGCTTTCATTTGCCGCTAATTTGGCAAAGATTGCCGCCGACCGCTGATATTCCATCAGGGCCCTGAACAAATCACGTCGACTTTTTTCAGCATCGCCGAATCTGGTATACAGGGCCCCGAGATCGCTCTGGTATACAACACTCCGCGGTTCGCGGCCGACCAGTTCGAGCAATGTTTGTTCCGCCGATCTGAGGTGTTCAAAACCTTCGTCGACACTTTTCATGAGAATCAATAGGTTCCCACGCCTGGAAAGAGCCCGTGCCAGGTTTTGTGCGGCCTGGTTGTCAGCCGTATCGGCTCGGGTTGTTGCCTGTGCGACCGCCAGAGCCTTGCCCGCGTATCTCAGCGAGACGTCATTCCTGATCGTTTCATAGGTGCTGCTGGCCATCATATAGACTATGAAGGCAGCCCGCTGAATTTCGGTATCGTTGGGGAACTGAGATCGAAGCGTTTCGGCATATTCCACGGCTTTTTCATTTTCAAATTCTGCCTCGTCTTGCTGGCCGTTCCACGAAAGCCCGTTGCTCAAATACGCCGTACCGACAGCCAACAGACGGCCGACATCACGATCCGACGGGTCCTTTGATGCTAGTCGTCCCAGAGCTTGGCGGTAAAGCGGTATCGCAGATTCGAATTGGTTGTTCAACGAGTAGTTACGAGCCAAGTCGATCTCGGCGGCTACCAAGGTCCTAAGTATCCGGTCATCTTGCGGCGAAGTCTCGAGCAAACTGTGATAGATCTCAAGTGCCGTCTCTGCATCAGCGAAAGAGGCCTGGATCTCGCTCTGGACGAAACGCGTCTTGCTAAGCTGATGATATGTGGCTGCAAGCTTCAGCCTGTTATCAATCGTTGCGGGAAGTCGTTCGAGGATCTGCTTTGATTTTTGATAACTTTCGATCGCGCCTGCAAAATCGCTCAGATTCGGCCTTGCGGGGTTACCTTGTAGATCGCCGATCTGCTGATAGGCTTGAGCGAGCTCAGCCTGAAGTTTCACATCGTTGCTTTCAGATGCAAGGCTATCCAGATATTCGAGAGCCCTAACGACAAGCAGTTCCCTGGCTTCGGTGGATCCCGGAAGGCGCTCTATCTTGGGGGCGATCTCGAATAATAGTGAGTTTGAGATCCGCCTGACCTCTTGAAATCGCTGTTCGGCCCGGTCGCGTTCCCGGCCTGCAACCGTTGCTTGCCAGATCGAAATGCCCATTGCGGTGAGTATCGCCAGAACTACGATCCCCGCCGCAACGACACCGGTCCGGTTGCGACTAACAAATCTCGACGCGCGGTAGCTTATCGTGTTCGGCCGGGCGTTTACAGGCCGGCCCGTTAGGTACCGCTCTATATCCTCGGCAAATGCCTCCACCGACGTGTATCGCCGCTCGGCCTCTTTTCGCAAGGCTTTGAGAGTAATATTGTCGAGATCGCGGATCGAACTGAACGACTCTCGATGAAGTTTTGCTCCACTCGTGCTAGCCACTCTCGATGGCGAAGCAACATCGCCGGATTCGATGGAAGCGATCATCTGAGGCACTGTCTTTCCGTCAAAGTCGAATGGTTTCGTTCCCGAGATAAGCTCAAAAAGTACGACTCCGAGTGAATACTGGTCCGATGCAGTGGAGATCGCAGCGCCCATTATCTGTTCCGGCGAGGCATACGCGGGCGTAAAAGCGCGGACAGCAGTCTGAGTTCGGGATGAATCTTCCGCGAAAGTCCCGGCCAGGCCAAAATCCAGGAGCTTCGGCTGTCCGTCCGAGGTGACCACTATGTTCGACGGTTTTATATCGCGGTGAACCACCAGATTCCGATGGGCATAGGCTACGGCTGAGCAAACCTTAAGAAATATGTCCAGCCGATCCTTAATCGAAAGATCGCGATCTGTGCAGTACTCGGTGAGGGTCTCGCCCTCAACGTACTCCATTGCCAAGTAAGGCTCGCCATTGGCGCTGATCCCGCCATCGTGAAGAGCTGCGATATTCGGATGGTGCAGGTCGGCAAGTATCTGACGCTCCTGTTTAAATCTGGAAATGATAGCAGCGTCGGCTATAGACTGTCTGACTATCTTCAACGCAACCCGCATCGAGAACTCGCCGTCGTCACGCTCGGCCAGAAACACGGTGCCCATCCCGCCGCTGCCTATCTCCTTTAGAATGCGATATTTTCCGAAGCGGCGATTCGTGTATTCGTCCTCTCCTGTGACTACCTTTCCCGCGAGGTCGATGGCGTTGAGTTCGATCAGGTTTTCGGGAGCATCGGCAGCTGCGATGAGAGAGAGCACCTCGGAATAGAGATCGGCATCACCATTGGCACGTTGTCGAAGCAATTCTTCGCGCGACGCAGTCGGATGCTCGATCATCTCGGCGAAAATCTCTTTGATCTCGTTCCACCGCTGTTTTTCCATCGGGACCTTCTGTCAGGAAGCCAATTCACGCTGAAACCAGGCCTTTGCGAATGTCCATTCGCGACGGACCGTAGCTTCGCTTACTTTTAATACATATGCAGTCTCGGCGATTGATAAGCCGCCGAAAAATCTGAGTTCAACTATGCGGGCCTGCCGGGGGTCGAGCTTTTCGAGGCTCTGCAGGGCATCATCGAGCGCAACCATATCGATGGGAGTGCGATCCGCCAGGCTGATCGCTTCGTCAAGTACGAGCTTATGTCCGCGGCGCTTAGCTGCCAGACGAGAGCGGGCGTGGTCTATCAGGACTTTTCGCATAACCTCTGCCGCGATCGCAAAAAACTGAGCACGATTGTGCCACGAAACATTTTTCCAATCTACCATCCGCATGTAGGCTTCGTGTACCAGAGCGGTCGCCTGTAGAGTGTGATCCGACCTTTCATTTTTCATGTAGGCCGCTGCCAGACGACGCAGATCGTCATAGACAAGCTCGAGCAGTCGGCCCGGAGCTTCCTCGCTGCCGTTCCCGATCTCGTTCAGCAAGATCGTCACGTCCGTTCCGTCCATCGATGCCATTTTATAGGATTCTAGCAGATCATTTCCGATGCCTTGAAATAAAAACACTATCCCGTGAGCGCTTTTCCGTTCAGTTCCCGCTCTATTAGACATCGAGACGGTCCTTGTGTTTCTCACTAACGGTCAAGAGCGATCTGTGAGTGAGCCCGAGAAACGGAAGCTGTGAGCCATTTCCTATTATGTAGATCAACTGAAGACGGGGGAGACGAATGAGATATTTTGTAAAATTAGATTCAAAAGACAATAACGATGACACCGCTTGGCGGAAAGCGAGACTTTCATTGATCGCAGTAATCGGGTTAGTCGCCGCCTTTGCGATATCGGCTTTTCCCCACCTGGTTGGGTCCAAAACTGTTAGTACCGAAATAGGCGTTGATCGTACCAATTCATTTCAACGAACGTCATTTGGCAAAAACATTTTTTGGGAGACAGATAACCAGGCCAATATGGTTTCGCAGTCTGCAGGCAAGATCGTATTTGAAAGCGGTCGAAGCGGGATTCCGCAGATCCACCTGATGAACGCGGATGGCAGCAACGTGACACAGTTGACAAATTCGGCAGGCAATAATGACTCGCCGAGCTTCTCACCCGACGGAAGCAAAATAGTGTTTCATAGCTCTCGTGACGGGGGCAGCGCCGAGATATACATTATGAATGGCGACGGTTCCGCTCAGACGAGGTTGACCAACAACAGCGTGGTCGATCTCGAACCCGCGATATCAGATACCGGCCTGATCGCGTTCGAACGGTCTTGTGAGATCTATGTCATGAATTCCGACGGATCTAATGAGCTGCGGCTAACAAATAACGCGGTATGCGATTACGACGCCGCTATTTCGCCGGACGGAACCCTGATCGCATTTAGGAGTGCCCTGAACGGCGGCGGCATTTACACCATACCTTCTGGTGGCGGCACGCCAACACGCATCACGACTAATTCCTCCGATTCGTCTGCGCGGTTTTCTCACGATGGCACAAAGTTAACCTTCTCGAGACCTGTGGGCGGTACTCGAGACATTTTCGTGATGAACTCGGACGGCAGCGGACAAACCCAGGTAACGTTCAATGCCGCGCAGGATACCAATCCGGCCTTCTCTCCCGACGGGACGGCTATTGTTTTTGAATCATATCGGGACGGTAATCAACAAACATTCAACGCAGAGGTGTACATCGTCGATGTAGCCAGTGGGACCGAGACAAGACTCACGAACAGCGCCGGCTTCGACGGTGAGCCAAGCTGGGCTCCCGCCGCTTCGACGCCGACGCCGCCCGGGGCGGAAAAGATCGTATTCCAGAGTAATAGGGATGGCAATAACGAAATCTACTCAATGGACCCCGACGGAACAAACCAAACGAGGATCACAAACGACCCCGCGGCCGACATTCAACCCGATATTTCCGCCGATGGCTCACGGGTCGTGTTCGTCAGCAACCGCGACGGTAACAATGAGATCTACGTGATGAATATCGACGGCACGAATCAAACTCGGTTGACGAATAACTCATTTGCCGAGCTGTCTCCCAGTTTTTCTAATGACGGCAGCCGAATTGTGTTTTCACGACTCGTCGGTTCAAACTTCCTGATCTATTCGATGAACGCCGACGGATCGAACCAAGTACAGCTAACCAACCCGTCACAAGGATTCCAACACGGTTCGCCAAGATTCTCGCCGGATGGTACTCGCATCGTATTCGATTCGGAGATCCCAGCGATGTCGTCAACCATCGTAGTTATGAATGCGGACGGCACGAACGCGACGCAGCTTAGTAACCTAGGCAGTTCGCCGTCCTTCTCGCCTGATGGAGCACGAATCGTCTTCATCCGTGGGCTCGTGACTGGCCCAGTATGGGTCATGAACGCAGACGGCTCAAATCAGACCGAGATCAACAATGCTTTTAACAACAATTATGCCAGTTATTCGCCTGACGGGACACGGATGGTCCTTCAAAGATCAGCGAGCAATAATCTTGACGTTTACGTTATGCAGGCAGACGGCACTAACGTCGTTCCAATAACCAACCACCCCTCGCAGGACAGTAATCCACGATGGGGCGGAGGCACCATCGGCTCGACACCGACACCGACACCAACTCCGACAGCGACAGCGACGCCGACGCCTACACCAACTCCGACCCCGACGCCGACTCCAACGCCGACCCCGACTCCAACGCCTGAAGCAACCGTCAGCATCAGCGGCAACATACAGCAATTCAATGCGCCGTTCGCTAACACCCCATTGGAGGGTGTGGTTGTGACCCTCACAGGAACAGGCGTTGCGGCGGGCACTACACGAACGACG
>JBGSXN010000115.1:0-27870 GCA_041751355.1 Pyrinomonadaceae bacterium | reverse complement strand
CGCTCCGGCTATCCATTATCGGCTTTCGACGCGGCCGGGATGCTGATGCCGATCGATATGCGGGCGCAGTCTTTCACATTTGGCGTAAAACTAAGCTTACCAGTCAGGAACCGCAACCAGGGAATGATCGCGGCCTCCATTTTAGAGGAAGAGGCGGCTGCGAAACGCCGTGAATTCGGCGAGTTGACGATCCGCCGTGAGGTTGCCGCGGCATACGTTCGGCACAACCGTTCGCTGCGTGCCGAGGAAATATATCGCGTCGGCGTCCGCGCTCAGGCCGCCGAGAATCTGAACGTGGTGCGGCAAACCTACGAACTCGGTTCGAAAACGCTGCTCGACTATATTGCCGAGCTCCGCCGGTTTATCGAAACGGAAAGCGGGTTTATCGATTCGCAGCTTGCGGCATATCTTGCCGCGATCGAGGTCATGCGCGTAACCAACGCGCCGGAGTTGATCACAAGATGAACGAAAACGAAGAGATCGAAGAGATAGAGATCGTAAAAACCACGCCACAAAGACGCAGGATCCATCCCGGCATGATAGCCGCCGCGGGTGTCGCCGCCGCCGGCCTGATCTTGCTTCTAATATGGTTTTTTGCGATCCGCGACCCCGAGGTCGGGCGACCGGTCCCGGCGCCGAGAATTACGGCGATCGGCGATGCTCCGTCAGGAGAAATCCCGGCAGGGCAAACCCTAACGATCTCGCCTGAACAACTGGCAAGCTCGGGCATCGAGATCGAAACGATCGGTGAGCAAATGGCGGCCGAAGTTGGCCTGACAGCCGCAACAGGTGTGGTAGAGGCCAACGCCTACAAAAACACTCCGGTCCTGCCGTTGATAGGCGGGATCGTCAGACGCGTAATCCCCGAACTTGGCGATAATGTATCACAGGGCCAGACCGTGGCGGTCGTTTTCAGCAATGAATTTGCCGAGGCGCAGTCACGTTATGTAGCGCTTTTAACGGAAACTGAAAATGCCCGCCGCAATTATGCCCGGACCCAAAACCTCGTTACGATAAATCAACCCGGACGCACTGAGGTCGATACGGCTGCACGACAGGTCAAAGCGGCCGAGGCTCTGCTAACAGAGATGCAGAACCGCTATCAACGCACAACGAGGCTAGTAACGATCGGAGCGGCCAGCCGTGAGGAATTAGAACAGGACACGACCAGGCTTCGCACTGCCGAAGCCGAAGCTGCCGAGGCCCGCAGCCGCCTCGACCGTGCAAACAGGCTGCTCGCCATCAATCCGGAGACCAGGGCCCAAAACGAAGAGGCGCTGAACAAATTACGGTCATCGGAAACAGAATTGTCCCGGGTGCGACAACAGCTTATTCTTTACGGAATGAACCCGCAGCGTGTGGGAGCACTTCGCACCGCCGCCCAGATCACATCGGAGCTGGCCGTGCCGGCACCGATTTCGGGAACCGTCACCAGCCGGACGGCCAATCCCGGCGAGGTTGTCGACGCGAACCGTGAGCTTATGCGCATTACCGATCTTTCGACCGTCTGGGTGATCGCGCAGGCATTTGAGCGGGACATGCAGCGTTTAAGGATCGGCAGCGGAGCAAGCGTGACGACAAGCGCGTTCCCGGAGCGGGTTTTTCGCGGACAGGTCACTTATATTGACCCAAGCATCGACCCGGCGACCAGGACCGCCAAGGTACGCGTCGAGCTTGTCAATCCGGGCCTTGCACTCAAGCTAGGTACGTACGTTAACATCAGTTTCGGATCATTGGGGCAAAGCGAGCGAACGGTACCGGTCGTTCCGGCCTCGGCAGTTCAGAACATCGACGGAAATCAGATCATCTTCCTGGCGACATCCGACCCAACGATCTTTGAGCTGCGGCCCGTACGGGTGGGCAGCGAGATAAATGGCCGAATCCCGATCATCGAGGGGGCCAACGTCGGTGACAGGGTGGTCACGACCGGCAGTTTTATGCTTCGTGCGGAATGGCTGAAAATACGACAGTGATCAACGAAATGAAAAGCAACAGGGACCGGAAAGGGGGATAAACCGGAATACCTGTTGCCCGGCAGCTTTTGTAAGCCGCTCGATCTGAAAAGCGTTCTTATGCGGAACGGTAGGTTGCTATTACAGCCCCGGCACGCTGCGGTTTTTCGGCCCTAATTTCCGGACTGTGATCTTTAACGGGGTGGGAAACCGTACCCGGCAGGACACACATCATTCCCATAAATACCAGTCCGAATGCGATAAAACCGAAAACCACGCCAACCAGCAGTGAGAATACGCCTCCCATCCAAAGAATTGCTGCGACAACCGCCAGGGCCATCCATAATAAGCTGAACATTCTCGGTGACATTTTGTACCTCCTCCGTACGCGTGATAGTGGCGACTAGTCGCTCTAATATCAGATATCGCAAACTTCGTGCCATTATTTGGGGCTGGTTTTACTGTGAAATACGGCTGTAAATGTGAAGATTTACGCGTTTTCAGGATGTAATTGCGGAATTTTACACGCCGCCGGACAGACAGGCGCGCAGTGAAGAATAGCCTAGTTCGGGATCTCCCGGTTTCCTTTCCGTTGAGGAACCACGGTAGACGCTCCGGTCCTGTCGAGAGAACGGCGGCCACTGGTGGCGGTGGGTTCGATCCGGTAAATTACCTCGATATTCTCTCTGACCCATTCGTCGAGCCACCTTATGCTGACTGCCGGAGTCAGCGTGGGATTGACGGCTACGACGGATGTGAGAGCGAGGTCTCGTTCATCCCCGGGACCCAGTCTCTGAGCGGTGCCCTCGACAATGACGCTTTTCCAATTGCGGTTATCCGCAACCTCCTCGACCTGCAGACAGACGGACGGATTTTCGGCAATGATGTCGGTTTTTTTTCCCTCGGTGGTGTAGATGTAGACAACGCCATCCCGGAAAGCATAGTGAACAGGCACAACGTATGGCTTGCGGTCGCGACTGCACGCCAGGTGTCCGTAACCCACACGCTCTAACAATTCTGTGATCTCACCGTCCGAAAGGTCCAAAACTTCTATCATAGTTAAAACCCTTTTTCCCCGTAATTTTAACATAGCAACTGATATGCCGATTTCGTGAAGTTTCCCGATCGTGGTGTGAAATTGCTCGCAATTCCAATGGGGGACAGCCGAGCCGGAGCCGGTTAAACTGGTGCGTCTAAAGGGATTCATACTCTATTGAGTGAGGTACGGGGCTTGCAATTAGGAATGTTGTACCACGATCACAGGAGGACGAAAAAATGAAAATCATGATCGCGACGGACGGGTCGGAACACAGCATGGCGGCGGTTGAGGAATGCTGCCGAATGATCATTAGGCCCGACACGGCCGAGGTGCTTATTGTGTCGGCTTACGAGAATGCATACCCGATGGCCGCTGAGCCATTTGCGATCTCGGCCGAATATTACCAGCAGTTGGACAACGCCGTCAGGGAGCAGGCGTCCGGGTTTATCGAGGGGGCCAAAAACAAAATCGCCGAGGCTTTTCCGTCTGAGAAGATCGCGATTACAACTGAGATCCTTCGAGGTTCGCCAGCTCAGCAGGTCGTCGAGCGGGCGAAAGAATGGGGAGCGGATGTGATCGTCGTAGGGTCGCACGGACGCGGCTTTTGGGGCCGGCTTTTGGGCTCGGTCTCAAACAGTGTCGTCCATCATGCGCCGTGCTCGGTGCTGATCGTTCGAAAGCCGGCAGATTGATCCATCCAGGCCTACTGGTGCGATTTGTTTTATCTACGGCAATTTCGTTGTTATCCTAGAGGTATCCACGACTGTCAGTGACTGGCGCAATTGAACTAATTACAGCAGTTTTGGGTCCAAAATACTCAGGGAGAAACCCATTTTATGAAACTCTTGATCGGATACGACGGATCGGAATACTCCAATTTCGCCCTTGAGGACCTTAGAAGAGCGGGCCTGCCGGATGCCGTTGAGGCGGTGGTCCTGACTGTGGGCGAGGCGTGGGAGCTTCCGCTTGTGGTCGACAGCGTCGCGCCCGATTCTGAGAGGTTTGTCCACCCCAATGTCGCTTTGATCGAAGACCATCTTGCCGAAGTATCTGAAAAGGCAAGAGTCCTCGCCGAACCTGCGGTCGAACGACTGGGGGCGATGTTTCCGGGTTGGAACGTTAGGGCCGAGGTGCGCTGCGGCCGTCCCAAGGTGGAGCTCGTGACGATGGCTGACGAATGGTCCCCGGACCTGCTGGTCGTCGGTTCGCAGGGAAGGTCTGCGATCGGCCGTGTTTTCCTCGGAAGCGTTTCTCATAAGGTCCTGCATGACTCGATCTGTTCTGTTCGGATCGCAAAAAGGAACGAGAGCGTAGAGAACGAGAATCTGAGGATACTCATAGCGGTGGACGGCTCTCCTAATTCGGAAGCCGCGGTCAGAACGGCCGCGGAGCGCCGATGGCCGTCGGGGACTGAGATCCGCCTGATCGCCGTAAATGACCCGTTTGCGCGGCTCAGAACGCGTTACATTAGCTGGAACATGGCGGATGACAAGCCCCAGGACACCGCCGAGGCGCAAGATTGGCTCGCTCAAGTGGCCGTCCAGCCGAGCGAGCTGCTGAGTGCAACCGGCTGTGCTGTATCTAATACCCAACGCCTGGGTGACGCCGCGAATATGATCCTCAGCGAGGCCTTTGATTGGGGGGCCAATTCGATCTTCCTTGGCGCTCGCGGTCTGGGGCCGGTAAAGAGATTTTTCATAGGCAGCGTGTCTTCCACAGTTGCCGCCAAAGCTGCCTGTTCGGTTGAGGTCATTCGTCAGGCGGAGTGAATATTTGCGACTGTACTAGAATTTCCCGGAGAATAAAGATGTCAGAAAAATATAAGGTTTTGATCGGTTTTGATGGGTCGAAGTGTGCGTTATCTGCCCTCAACGACCTGAAACGCGCCGGCCTGCCCGGCGAAACTGAAGCAATTGTATTAAGTGTTTCCGACGTCTGGGAAGAGCCCGAAGTTTTCAACAAATTGACCCATCCCGAGCAGGGCCCAACAGCCGAGGACCGGAACGCGGTTCAGGATTATCTGGCAGCGGCCCGCAAAGAGGCCCAGGGCCTCGCCGAAAAGGGAGCGGAATTGCTTCGGATCAGCTTTCCCGCCTGGAGCATTAGTGCCGAATCGCGTTCGGGTATACCGGCGTGGGAGATAATCGAGAGATCCGACGAATGGAAGGCTGATCTGATAGTGGTCGGTCCGCACGGGAGGACCGCACTTGCGCGAGCTGTACTTGGAAGTGTTTCTCAAAAGGTTCTGCACGAAGCTAAGTGTTCGGTTCGGATCGCCCGGGAAAGGGTTTCAGAAGAAAACTCGGCTCCGCGGATTCTGATCGCGTTCGATGGTTCAGAATTTGCTGAGTCCGCGGTAAGCTCCGTCGCATCTCGCGAATGGCCGGCCGGCACCGAATTCAGGATCATTACGGCGGACAATGACCCCGGTTCGCGGCCTGAGATAGGCTTGATCGACTATATACCGGAGGGCCGAAAGGAGACGGAGGCCGCCAAAGAGTGGATCGGAAAAGTGGTCGAAAACCCTGCTCAAATATTGAGATCGAGAGGGATCGAGGCATCACAGTTTATCCGTTGGGGCGATGCGCGGGGAATTATTCTCTACGAAGCCAAAGATTGGAAGGCTGACTCAATATTCATGGGAGCACGCGGCGTCGGCCGCTTTAAGCGATTTCTTCTTGGCAGTGTATCATCGGCAGTCGCCGCAAAGGCAGCTTGCTCGGTCGAAATAGTTCGTTAATAGATGTTTTTTGACTTGGCCCGTTCTGATACGTTTTCGTACCTGTAACTAGAGACCAATTGGTAAATTCTGGACTTTCCAGCGAAGAAGCTCGTAAGCGGCTGAAGAAATTCGGCCGCAACATTCTGCCCGAAACGGCCCAGACCCCGCTGTGGGTCCGTTTCCTACGCCAGTTTCAAAGCCCCCTTATCTACATTTTACTGTTTGCTCTGGCTGTCGATCTGGTGATCTGGGTGATCGAAGGTGCGAGCGGCATCCCGGTCGAATCGATCGCCATCGGGCTTATTTTACTTATTAACTCGGGTCTGGGCGTTTATCAGGAAAGCAAGGCTGAGGCTGCGCTTGCTCGCCTAAAGGCGTTAGCAGCTCCGCTCGTGTGGGTTTTGCGTGACGGGTCGCTGGTGCATCTTCCTGGTTTGGAACTTGTTCCGGGCGACCTTATCCGGATCGAGGCCGGCGACCGCGTTCCGGCCGACGGCGTACTTCTGGAAGCTCAGGGTGTATCGGTCGACGAATCAATACTCACGGGCGAATCGGTGCCGGTCGATAAAAGCGACACAGCCGAAGTTTTCAGCGGAACTTTATTCGTTAGGGGAAAAAGCTACGAGGAAGTGACCCGCACGGGCGAAAAAAGCGCCATGGGAAAACTCGCGGTGATGATCGGCGGGATCGAGGCCGGAAAGACTCCGCTCGAACGCAGGCTGGACGTATTCGGCAAACAGATCGCGTATGCAATTCTGGTCCTGGCGGTATTTCTCGTTGTTGCCGGGCTTTATATCGAAGGCCTCGACCGCATCGGGCATGTCCTGCTTTTTGCCGTCGCCTTAGCGGTGGCCGCTGTGCCGGAAGGTTTACCTGCAGTTCTGACCCTCACGCTTTCTCTGGGTGTCGAACGAATGGCAAAGCGAAAGGCCGTAGTCCGTCGTCTGAGTGCGGTCGAGGCGCTTGGCTCAGTAACCGTCATCGCTACCGACAAGACCGGTACGCTGACCGAGAACAAGATGTTCGTCAAGGACCTCGACAGTCCGGAATCCAGTATGGCTCTCCGCGCGATGGTCCTGGCGAACGATGCCGAACTCGGCGCCGGGGTCGGTGACCCACTCGAAATTGCGCTGCTTGAATTCGCACAAAAGCGGGGCGTCGATATCGCGGCTACGAACGAGCGTCCCGTCCGAGTTTCTCTCCTTCCGTTCGATAGCAAACACAAGTACATGCGTGTAACCGTCGAAGAGAACGGCCAACGAAAGAGTTACCTTAAAGGAGCACCTGAGGTGATCCTGCAGATGAGCGTGCTTTCGGATGACGAACGACGTAACTGGGAGGAAAAGGCGGAAGGGTATGCCAGAGAAGGTTTTCGTATCCTGGGGCTCGGCTGGCGCGATGGCGAGGGAGATAAGAATCTTCATTTTGGCGGTTTGGTACTGCTCTGGGACCCGCCGCGTGCTGAGGTCCCCGAAGCGATCCGCCTGGCGCAAAAAGCCGGGATCCGCGTCTTGATGATAACGGGCGACCATCCGGCCACCGCTCTCGCCATCGCCCACGAGGTCGGAATCCCGCCGAGTCGCGTCTTGACGGGCTATGACGTTGAGATGTTGACCCCAGAAGCTCTCAGCGAGGCCGTTTCAAGTACTAACGTATTCGCCCGGGTCGCACCCGAACATAAACTTCGCCTGGTTGAGGCCCTGCAGGCGAATCGGGAAGTGGTCGCCGTCACCGGCGACGGTGTGAACGACGCGCCTGCCCTCAAACGCTCGGATGTCGGTATTGCTATGGGCGAACGCGGCAGCGACGTTTCGCGCGAAGTAGCCGATCTGATACTTCTGGATGATAATTTCGCTACGATCGTCGCGGCCATAGAAGAAGGGCGAAGCATATATGAAAACATCCAGAAGTTTATCCGCTTCTTGTTCTCAACCAACCTCGCCCTCGTCCTGCTGGTTGTCGGGGGTTCGATCGGTTCGTTCATGCTCGGCCTTGAGGATATTGGCGGTGGGCTTTTGCTGCCGCTGACTGCGGTTCAGCTTTTGTGGATCAATATTATTGCGGACGGACCGCCGGCATTGGCGTTGGGGCTCGACAAGAATGACGGCGTAATGCTCCAATCGCCGCGTGACCCGAATTCACCTCTCCTGGATCGTGCATCACTCGTTTTCATTATATTTACAGGATTTATCAAGGCCTCCGCGGGCGGCGTACTGCTTGTGGTGCTGCCGCTCTTCGGTTATGGTGTCGCGGCCATTCGTACGTCCGTATTCCTATTCGAATCGGCGGCCCAGCTTTTCTTCGCTTATCCAGCCAGGCGAATTTCGGTAATGCCGCGTTTCAACCTCGCTCTGCATCTGGCTATCTGGATCGGGGTCATGATCCAGATAGCTACTATTTTTCTGCCGTTCTTGCGTGAATTGCTCGGCCTGACGATGCTCGATACACAAGTTATACTATTTGTTACCCTGGCGGTCATCATAACCTGGGCTATCGCCGAAGTTTACAGCCGTGTATCGCTGATGATGAGACGATCCAATAGCTAGAAACGGATCCTCGGTTAGACTAGGCACTATGAAAGCTTCAATCAGATTAGGGCGGATCTACGGGATCGAGATCGGGCTGCATTACAGTTGGCTGATCATCGCGGTGCTCATTGTGCTGTCGTTATCCAGTTATTTTTCGCAGTCACATCCAGATTGGGGCAGCGGAACTATCTGGATAATGGCGGTTTTCAGTGCATTGTTCTTTTTTGCCGCCATTGTCGTTCACGAGCTTTCTCACGCAGCGGTCGCCCGACTAAACGACCTGCCGGTACGTTCTATCACGCTTTTTGCCCTCGGCGGTGTGGCGCAGATCGAAAAAGAATCGCCCGATGCCAAAACCGAATTCTGGATCGGTATTGTGGGTCCCATCACAAGCGCCGTCATCGGCTTCTTGTGTTTGGGCATCTCGTACGCGCTCGGTTGGACGCCCATGAGCGACGCGGAAACACCTCTCATGGCAATGCTTGTCTGGCTGGGTTATATAAACATTGCTCTCGCGGTTTTTAATATGATCCCCGGTTTCCCGATGGATGGCGGCCGCGTTCTGCGGGGGATCATCTGGGCCGTGACCGGCGACGGGCCAAAATCGACGCGGATCGCCTCGGTTTCCGGTCAGGTAATGGCGTTCGGCTTTATCATTCTCGGGCTGTTCATGTTTTTTAGCGGGGCGGGCTTTGGCGGTTTGTGGATCGCTTTCATAGGCTGGTTCCTGCTCAATGCAGCCAAGGCCACATATGCTCAGGTTGAGGTCACCGAGGGACTAAAGGGAGTATCGGTGGGCGATCTGATGTCGCGAGACTGTCCGGTGCTGGACGGCTATGACAATCTGCAAACAGTAGTCGATGAGCATTTGCTCAAAACGGGACAGCGCTGTTTTATGGTTGAGCAGAACGGCGATCCGATCGGAATGATTACGCCTCATGAGATCAAGACTATCGAACGCAAACTCTGGCCATTTAAGACTGTCTCGGATGCCATGCGGCCAATAGACAGTCTCCATATCGTGGCTCCCGAGGTGCCGGCCGCCGAGGCCCTGGAGATCATCGGCCGCGAGGGTGTTAATCAGCTGCCGGTGGTCTCGAACGGAAAACTCGAGGGGACAATCTCGCGCGAACGTATCATCAATTACCTCTTTACCCGGCGCGAATTGGACCTGTAATTCGCAGCAGACCGGCATGACGACAATAAATGATCGTTTGGATACAGTTTTGTCTTTGCACGGCGGTGATAGTTTTTGCCGGCATCAGGCTCGCCAAATACGGTGATATGATCGCCGAAAAGACGGGTTTGGGCCGAACCTGGGTCGGTGTCGTCCTGCTAGCGTCGGTGACCTCTCTGCCTGAGCTTATAACTGGTGTCAGCTCAGTGACTATTTTCGATCTGCCTAACATTGCCGTCGGCGATGTCCTCGGCAGCTGCATGTTCAACATCCTGATCATCGCCCTGCTCGACCTGGGACCGCGTTCCAAACCGATCTCGTCGCGGACGCATCAAGGACAGGTCCTGACCGCGGGTTACGGGATACTCCTGTTAGGTTTGGTCAGCTTCGCCATTATTGCCGGAACAAACATCCCGAATGTGGGATGGATCGGGCTATACAGCGTTGTGTTCCTGATGGTTTATCTCGGTGCGATGCGAATGGTTTTCATGTACGAGCGACGCCGAAGCCTCGAGGCCGAGCACGATGCCGACGACGAGGAGGCTCTTTATGCCGATGTCACGACGCGGAAAGTCTATCTCATGTATGGATTTAATGCCCTGCTGATCATCGCGGCGGCATCGTACCTGCCGCATCTTGGCGATCAGATCTCTGAGATGACGGGGCTCGGAAATACCTTCGTCGGCAGCGTTTTCATCGCTCTTTCCACGTCGCTGCCCGAACTTGTGATATCGATCGGAGCTTTCAGGATCGGGGCCGTTGATCTGATGTTCGGAAATTTGTTCGGCAGCAATCTATTCAATATTGGCATCCTGGCTATCGACGACATTCTCTACACCAAGGGATCTCTGCTGTCGAATATCACCCAGAGCCACCTGATCACCGCTAATGCCGCGATCGTAATGACGGCCATTGCGGTCATTGGCCTCACCTACCAAACGAAAAAGAAATTCATGTATCTCGCGTGGGATTCGGTCGGGATCATCGTGGTATACATTACTGCCACGTGGTTTCTATACAGTTGGCGATGACGTCTGACCTTAGGTCAACTCAGCATATTTTTGAGTACATTCAGCAGCGTTTCGGCAGAATACGGCTTCGATATCGCTTCTGTGATGCCGAGGCCCTTTAACTCTTCAGCTTGCCCCTCACTGAAGAGGCCGCTCATCGCGATCACTTTGATCGCCGGATTCATTTTTTTCAGAGCACGGATCAGCGAAGGGCCATCCATATACGGCATCGCCATGTCGGTGAGCACAACGTCGATATTTTCGCCTTGCTGCGAATAGACCGCGAGCGCGTCGGTCCCGTCGACTGCGGTCAGAGAACGGTAACCGAAAGTGTCGAGCGTTGCCGCCGCGACATTTCGAATACTCTCTTCGTCGTCGACGATGAGTATCATCTCGCCATTCCCACGGGCCAACTGCTGATCTGGCTTAGCGGCTTTTTCGTTGGAGGCCTCGGCCGACGGCAGATAGATCGAGAATCGCGACCCTTTCCCCGGCTCGCTGTACACATTGATAAAGCCGCCATGGCTCTTAATGATCGTTAGCGCAGTAGACAGCCCGAGACCTGTACCTTCGCCTATGTCCTTTGTTGTAAAAAAGGGGTCGAAAATTCGCTTAACAATATCCGGTGACATGCCCGTTCCCGTATCGTTCACCTCGATCAGAACATAATTGCCGGGCTCCGCATCGATATTCATTCGCGCGTAATTCTCATCGATCGGAATATTACGGGCCTGGATCGTGATCTTGCCGCCTGATGGCATCGCGTCTCGGGCATTGATACATACATTCATCAGGATCTGATGGATCTGAGTCGGGTCAGCCGAGATCATCCAGAGTTCGGGATCGACATCATAAGTAACACCGATCGACTTAGGCATCGTCTGCGTCAGAACGCCCACCAGATCCTTTATAATGTGTTTGAGCTGCACCGGAATGCGTTCGCCGGACATACCTCGTGCGAAGGTGAGGACCTGCCGAACCAGTTCGGCCCCACGTTCAGCATTCTCTTTCATGATCTTGAGCCATTTCATCGATTCTTCGTCTGGCGCTCTTAGACGAAGCATGTCGATTGCCATCATTATCGGTGAGAGGATGTTGTTGAGGTCGTGTGCAATGCCGCCTGCGAGCGTTCCGATCGATTCCATCCTCTGGGCCCGGAACAGGTGTTCCTCAGCCGTTTTTCGCTCAGTGATGTCAGTGTTGATCATCAGGATATAATCGGGCTGGCCCATCACATTGCGGCCGAGCGTCCATCGTCGCTGGATGATGACCGTCTGGCCGTCACGAGTTTGCTGTTTCGTTTCGCTTATCCAGTCGCCCGATTCGGTGACTATCTTTAGCCCCTCGGTGATCTCGGTCCGGTCGCCGTCGTAAAGAATATCGGCGAGATTGCGGCCCAGCACGTCGCCGACAGGCCAGCCATAAATTCGTTCCGCCCCTTTGTTCCAAAACAGGATGCGATGATTTAAGTCGCAGACAAAGATGGCATCGCTCGCCGTATTTATCAGCGCCGCCTGTTGCCGTATGCGGTCCTCGGCCAGCTTACGCTCGGTGATATCGAAGCGAATGGCAACGTACTGAAACGGTTTTCGATCCTCGTCGAGAAACGGAACGATAGTGGTGTCTACCCAGTAGATCGAACCGTCCTTGGCCCGATTCCTCAGTTCACCGTGCCATGTTTTACCGTTGGCGATAGTGGTCCAGAGATCGCGTATGAACTCTTTAGGGTGATAACCCGAGTTGATCAATCGGTGGTCCTGTCCGATCAGTTCTTCACGACTGTATTTTGAGATCTCACAGAATTTATCATTAACGTAGGTTATGCGTCCGCGCTGGTCGGTCTTAGCGACGATTGCCGATTCGTCTAAAGCCCGGTTGATGTCTGTGAGTTGTTTTAGCGGGTCGTTTTCGGATGTTCCGTCAACGATTTGCCGAGCTTCGGTCATGGAATTATTGTTCGCCGATGCGTTCGGGCTCATAGCCCGCCTTTCTGAGTTTGTATCTAAGCTGGTCGCGGGAAATATCGAGCAATTTGGCCGCACGAGTCAGGTTGCCCTGCGTTCGCTCGATCGCCTGTCGAGCGAGATCGAACTCAACCGTTTCGAGCGGGACGCCCTCGGCCGGCAATGCGAAGACCGAGCCCGAGCCAGTTCCCGCCGCCGATTCGGTCGTCAGCATATCAGCCGGCAAATGCGTGGAAGTTACCGTGTCGCCGTCCTCGAGTATCGATGCCCGCTCGATAACATTTCGCATCTCGCGGACGTTGCCGCTCCATCTATAATTCCTAAAGATCCGTTCAACCTCCGGCGAGAGTCCGATAAGCGCCTTGCCCCGGCGTTTGAGATTAGCCTTTTCAATATAGTATTTTGCGAGCAGGACGACGTCGTCCTTTCGGTCGCGAAGAGGGGGAATGTCGACTTGGATGATAGAAAGGCGAAAATACAGATCGAGCCTGAAATTGCCGGCCTCGCTCTCCTGTTTCAGGTTTCGATTCGATGCGGCGATGACCCGGGCATCGAGGCGAATGTCCCTCAGCCCACCGACGCGGCGAAACGCCCCTTCCTCTAAGACACGCAGCAGCTTTGCCTGCAGTGCCAGCTCCATTTCGCCGATCTCATCCAAAAAGATCGTTCCGCCCTGCGCCTGCTCAAAAAGGCCCTCTTTTTTTGCCTTGGCATCGGTGAACGCACCTTTTTCATAGCCGAATAGCTCAGATTCGATCAAATTAGCGGGCAGGGCCGCACAGTTGATGGCGAGGTATGGAGCATCGGCCCTTTCAGACTCAAAGTGGATCGCCCGGGCAAACAGGTCCTTACCCGTGCCGGTCTCGCCATTCAGCAGGATCGAGCCAACATCAGACCGGGCTACGCGACGCCCAAGCTCCATTGCCTTCTTCACAGATTCAGATTCTCCGATGATCTCTGAAAAGCTAAAGCCGCGTTTGCGCTCGTCGCGGGCGTGTCTAACCTCGCGCCGCAATTCACGAGTCTCGGCGGCATTGCGAAGTGTGACCCTGAGTTCCTCGACCCGCACCGGCTTGCCGATAAAATCATGGGCCCCGCCGCGAAGCGCGGCAACGGTGTTTTCGATATCGACATTTCCCGTGATCATCACGGCGATCGTATCAGGGCTCTGATCTTTTATTTCTCGCAGGACATCGAGCCCCGAACCGTCCGGCAAGTCGATGTCGAGTAGAACGATTGGCGGTTCTTCGGCGGCAAACGCCTTACGGGCGGACGCGACGGTGTCCGCCTCAATGGTTTCATAGTCCCAGGACCGCAGGGCTTCGCCCAGGGCCATACGAACAAATCTGTCGTCGTCGACGATCAATATTTTAGAGCCTGGCATAATGGTGCGATTGTACCGCTGGACACGTCAGTATAAACCATCTGATGGAGAATTAAGAGCAAAGTGCGGGATTTTCCACACATGCAGCAAAAGCGAACGCACACAAACAGAAAAGTCGCGATTTATCACGGCGCCGTCGTGGCACGGCCATTGCACTAATGCATCCTGCAGACTTCGCTGTCTCTCTGAATTATGAAGCTACTTATCGCATACGACGGTTCACAGTGTTCTGAGTCTTCCCTTGACGATCTCAGTCGTGCGGGACTCCCGTCTAAAGGCGAGGCTATCCTTGTAACGGTCGCCGAGGTTTGGCTGCCTCCGCCTGTAGGCTCCAACGACACTGAGACCGATGTCAATCCGTATCTGGAAATGGCGGTAAAGAAGTTTCGCGATAAGGGCGAGCGGCTGTTAAGTGAGGCTGGTTTGCTGGCGGATCATGGGGCGAACCGCCTGCGAAATATTCTTCGCGGCTGGCAGATCTCAACTCATGTCACATACGGATCACCGGCCTGGGAGATCATTGCGAAAGCAGAGGAATTCAAGCCCGACCTGATCGTCGTAGGATCTCACGGCCAATCGGCACTCAGCCGTCTGGTCCTTGGCAGCATATCGCAAAAGGTGCTCAGCGAAGCATCGGCATCTGTCAGGATCTCGCGAGGAAAGAATGAGGTCGATTCATCCGCAGAGCGGATCATAATCGGCTTTGACGGCTCAGCCGGGGCAAACGCCGCCGTCCGGTCGGTCGCCCAACGCCGCTGGTCGCCGGGTACCGAAGTCAGGGTTGTTTCAGTTACCGATCCCATCGTACCCACGTCTATCGGAAGATTCGTTTCCCCCGTCGCCGACTGGGCCGGCGAGGAGTTGAAGGACGGCCACAAATGGATAGCGGATCTCGCCAAAAAAGCCCTAAGTAAGCTGAAGCGGGCCAAGCTGCCGGTCGAGCACCATATCATCGAAGGCAACCCCAAGGAAGAGCTCGTCCGCGAGGCTGAACATTGGCACGCCGACTGCATTTTCGTCGGGGCTACCGCCCACAAAACACGACTTGGCCGCTTACTTCTTGGAAGCACGGCCTCAGCTCTCGCCGCCCGGGCACATTGCTCGGTCGAAGTCGTACGAAACTGATCGACGACGCTACCCCAAAAAAGGCAACAGGAAATATGCCAGAGTCGCGACGATCTTTGCTCGCGTTGGTTAGCGGTCGCTGGTCACTTGTATGGTGATATTCCTTCGCTCGAGTTCCGCGACGAACTTCGCGGGGTCGATCGCGTTTTCCTGCGGGGTAGCTCCGCGAGACAGGACGTCGCCGCGGGCCATCATCTGAGCGATGATCGAGGCGGGAAACGCAGTGGTCCGCATCATGGCGCTCATGCCGGTCGCTTCGTCGTATTTGTCGACGATGTCGTAACGAAGCCTTTCTGAACGGCCTTGGCGATCGCCGACAAAATCGAGACGGACCAGCACAAAGTCAGGGCCGTCAGCGGGCAGGTTTCGCTGCAGAAGCTCGCCAAAGACCTTTCGCGGAATGACTTTCTGATAATCGGCGACGATCTCGTCGCTCGAGCACAGGCCGAGGTCGATCATGGTCTTGAATTTTTCGCAGTGGCCGGCATAACGGATGGTCTTGTAATCCAGCTCCCGGATCTTGCCGAGAAAGGTGTCGGGCAATGTCGATGTGCCGCCGGATGTTTGAAACGCCTCAAGCGGCGGAAAGCCTTCAAATTCGAGCGATTCAAGCTCGGTCATCGATTCAACCTCGACGATCTCACCATTTCGTATCACTCGGGCCACCTCGATGTATTCGTTGATCAGCCCCTCAACCGAAAAGACGAGCTGGTAATCGAGCGGCGGCTGCGGCGTTTGCGGCAGCCCGCCCACGCGGATGTGTATCTCACCGACCTCATCAAATCGGGCGGCGCCGTGCATGGCGAGTATTGAGACCATACCCGGAGCCAGCCCGCAGTCAGGAATAATATTGATCCCAGCCGCCCTCGCTTTATCGTCAAGAGCGAGCTGCTCGTCGACAATATAGTTATTACCGCCCAAATCGCAAAGGTTAGTTCCGGTGTCGATCGCAGCCCGCGACAAACCGGCGTTGTACCAGTAGTTTACGCACGAGATCACCGAATCGTGCCCCTTCATTAATCGGGCGCAATCTGAGACGTTAGCGGCATCGACGTGGTGAGCATCAATCCGCGACGTGCCGACCGTTTCCGCGACGGCCTCGGCTTTCTTCAGGTCAAAATCAGCGACTGTGACTTGCTCGACACCAGGTGAATTGTGAATAAGATCAAAAACGGCGCCGTGTCCCATTCGTCCGGCGCCGAGCACTAATATCTTCATTACTATTGGTTTCCTTCCAGATCAGATCCACTCGTCTTCTTTTTCCGGCTGCTGAGACGCGATCGTGGCGCCCGCCGCTTCAAAGACCTTTTTCTTCCATTCGCGAAGGTTGTCAACGAGCTGAAGAGCGGCCTGCGGGTGAGCGGCATTTCGCTCGACGCGAATGACCTGTGCAGTGACAGTCACCTCGTCGTCTGGGTTCTCTGTGACGGTCAGGTGGACCTTGCCCCCGACAAGCGGCAAAGCGCGCGGCAGGTAAACGAGGGTTCCGTACGGGCCGACATTCTCGGTGAGGCCTTCCTGGACGACCTCCTTTCCGCCCTCGTCCTTCCACCGGACGCGGATCGGAAAAGAAATTACATGACGCTCGCCGCTCCGTTTGTCGCGCATAATTTTTACCCTTTGATCGGCTGGCCCTTCAGCCGCAAACGAACAGAATATACAAGAATTTCGCCTCTCAAGTCTATCAAAATCAAAAAACATTGACACGCGTAAACGCCTTAGAAGCCAATAATTGCATATACTATAAGGGGTTGCGGCCACGACAGGGTTGGACACGCCGGGCGCAAACTGGTACCATCGTTAGATGTTTGGCCGGGTGCCGGTCCGAACAAGGCGGAAATTCGTCCGCCCCCAGGGTCTTCGTTCTAGTAATAATTTGGGCAGATCGACGCCGAAAGATCTAATTCGGCCGGTATTTTTAAAGCCCGGCGAAGACGTTTTGACAAGGAGAATTCTGGATGAAAAATCTCGTTAGAGGAGGCGCGCTCCTTATGGTTTTGACTATGCTCGCTGCGATCATGTATGCGCAATCAAAACCGACAGACGCACTCAGTATAGCGAAAGATTCGCAAACTACAGTTGATAATAATAACGTAACGATTAAAGCCGATATACAGTCTGTTATACAGATAGATAATACGCAGTTAGAAAATAATAATAACGATAATAAAAGTTTAGTTAAAAAGACCGCATTGGTCACGGCGAAAGGCAGAGGTGCCAGCCGAGGTTCTTTCTCAGCAACAGCATATTGCCTTAGAGGCAAAACAGCGATGGGTCACGGCGTCCGCCGCGGCATTATCGCAGCCGATCCGAGAGTTCTGAGACTAGGATCCACAGTAGCCGTCGAGGGCGGCGGGTATACAGGAAGCTACCTGGTTTCCGACACCGGCGGCAAAATAAAAGGCAAGAGGATCGACATCTGGATGCCAAGCTGCTCCGAAGCCCGAAAATTCGGACGCAGAAACGTTCAGATCTTTCAGTAGATCCTAGCTATTTTCACCTAACATAACCAATGCAGGAACGCCTCGATATCGAGGCGTTCCTGCGTTTAGGAGCACATTCTTAGAAACTAAAGCTCGCTGTCATCGACATGCTGCGGCCGGGAAAGTCAACCTGCCGCGCGCCGTTTATGAACATTATGCTGCCGTCGGAAAACCCTGAGAGAGACCGCAGGAAGTTAGGCGACGACATATTCCCGATCGGATTTCCCTTGTTGATAATGTTGAACAAGTTTCTGACCCTGAGGCTGAAATTCAGAGACTGCCGCGCCGGCTTTTTATTCACCTTATCCTCGTTAAAACCGAACCGCTTGCTGATCCATGAGTTGAAGGTGATATTCACCGGCCCACGGCCGAGATTGAGCGGTATGAGCCGGTCGCCCGGCGAAGGATCTGGGTCGAGAATGCCGTACTTTGTGGCGACTAGGCCGGGCCTCGTAAGGTCGGTGGCGAACGCCGGCCGTTCGCTAAAGTAGCCATCGCCATTTGTATCGCGGCCAGTGGTGATATTAAACCGCGTCCCTGAATTTACCGAAAAGTCGCTGCCTATGGAAAGTCCCAGTTTGACGAATCGATAGTCGAAGAATCCGCCGCCGCTGTGCACGCCATCCCACGAACCCGGACCGAAATCCTGGCTGAAATCGTATGGATCGAACGGCGAACCACTGCCGCTGACGACGCTGCTGCGTATGGCGTTGTAGGAGTAACGAATGTTTCCGAAAAATTTGGGAGACTGCGGGAAACTCAGGGTGACAGAGACCCTATCGGTATTTGTCAGGCCAAGCGAACGGCTCTCATAGATGTTGCCGACATTCCCAAATGGTCGTATCGCCAATGACGGGTCCTGCGGGTCAAAGGTCCCGGCCAGCGGGGCATTTATGTTATGCGTTAAGGCGAGCCGGCTGGACTGTCCGCGAAAGAAGGTGAAATTCAGATTGAACTTCTTCGGCAGCCGCTTGGTCACTGAAATGTTGAAGAGCGACTGGACCGGCGTTTCGAATCCGTCCGCGATGAACCGCTGACTGCGCGGCAGGGCAAACTGCTCAAGCTCGCCGACAGTCGGGACCGTTGGAAAAAGGTCGAGGATGTCCGGCCTGGTTATCAAATACTGCGAGCGGTCAGGGTCATTCGCCAGACGGACGTTCAATGTATTGTTTAAGTTGAATCGCGTGTAGAACAGGCCATACCCAACGCTGATGCGAGGCGGTGCCAGCCATAAACTTCGCTTTTCATTTGCCTTTGGCGCCCAGATGATCCCGAGTCTGGGGGCGAAGTTAAAATTGCTGCCAAGGTTCGTCTGGTTTTCGTAACGGAGCCCGGCGCTCGCTGACAGCGTGTCGGTAAGCTTGACGCTACTCTGCAGGTATAAGCCCACATCATACTGTGCGACCGAGATCTCGGGATCGCCGCCGGAGATGGTGAATTGATTCGCACCGCCCCCAAGGGTCCGTATCTCTGCCGATGAATATCCCAGTTGCCGAAATAGCAGGGTTCGCCGATAGCTCTCGAGACTGCTGATCTGCTCCGTCTGAAAGCTGCCGTCAGGGTGCGTCACCGGGATGTTATTCGCATCGAGTACTGGAGCGATGCGGCCGGCAAATGTATAGGTGCCGCCAAAATTATTATAAGATTCCTGGCTGATCCGCAGGCCCCGCACGCGAATCCCGAACCCCAATGAGTATCTTTCCTTTTGCAAGGTCGTGTCGTTCGAAACCTCAAAGCGGACGCTCGTATTCTTGCCGTTTTGCTGTGAACCGCCGCCGAAGAACGAGTCGAGCACATTTACAGCAGCATCCGCGCTGCCGCCAAAACTCTCATTCGTGAATTGCGATATGACCAGCCGAGTCTGACTCACCTTGCTCGAATCGATAAGAAAGGTGTCGGAAAACTGAAAGAAACTGCCACTGGCACGGCTCTCATCTTCTCGGCTCGGCAGCGAGAACCCGCCGACATTCTGCCCCTCAGAGCGGCCGCGGTTAAAACTGTAATTGATGTAGAGCTTGTGCTTATTCGTTGGGTCGGCATTCACCGTAAAGCCAAGATTTTCGCCACGGCTGGGCGAGGCGAACGTCTGTTTGAATTCGATGGGTCTAAGATTCTCGTCGAGCACGACGGCGTTTATAACTGAGCTGGTATCGCTCTCGCTGCGGTTGGCATATACAGAAAAATTGGCCTTTTTACCTCGGAGCGGGCCAAAGAGACTGAAGGAATAAGTCCTTGACTGAAATGGCACCCGAGCACCTAGGAAAGGGTCGGCGGCATTGAGACGCGAGTCGGCAAAATTGAATCCGACCGATCCGCGCATGCGGTCGACGCCAGACCGTGTAAAGATCTCGATGCCACCGCCGTGCGGGAATTCGTACTGGGCGGAAAAAACATTTTGATTGATCCTGATCTGCTGGATGGCCGCTTTCGGCGGTATCTGGCCACCCTCGACGCCGTTAACGGTGATCGGCAGTTCTTCGCCGGTCAGAACCTCGCCCAGCCGGCGAAGAGAACGTTCAAAATCCTCCTGGTTGTCCGGCAACCCCGCGATCTCGCTTTCGTTAAGCACCGACGTCGCACCTGAACGTTCGGGGTCGGCATCCTCCTGCTCAGCGATATTGACGTCGGATTCGATCGTCGCTATCTGAAGGACGATCTCCAGCTTTCGAGCCTCGCCGGGTCGGATCAACAGCTCCGGAATGTGATGCTCGTTAAAGCCGGCTGCCTTGACACGAAGTTTATAAGTTCCCGAATCGATCCTTGGAAACCGTGCTGCTCCGCTTGGATCCGTCATGATCCGCATTTCAGATTTTTCTTTCTGGCTGAGGAAGATCTCGGCTCCCGCAACCGAACCCCCGAATTGGTCGACAACACTGATAGAAAGGCCAGAGTCGCCTGTCTGAGCATTCAGGCTAATCAGCAAAAGCAAATTAAAAGCAAGCCCATATACGCCAAATTTCGATTGAAACATGATCTACGCTCCGTACCATTTTAAATAGAGTCGCGAGGTCGAAAAAACAAATCGTTACACGGAGATGTCCGATCATTGTTGCAGATTTCCGTTACAAAAGATCGGTTAACTATTCGGTAGACTCGAGCTCTTCCTCGAGCAGCTGCCGCTGGTAAAGATCGGCATAGTCACCGTCGAGCCGCAGAAGTTCGTTGTGAGTGCCGCGTTCGATAATCTCACCATCGTGCATTACGCAGATAAGATCAGCATCGCGGATGGTCGAGATCCGATGCGAAACTATCAGCGTAGTGCGCCCCGTGCGTACGGAACGCAGGTTGCGAAGAATGGTTTCTTCGGTGTAGGTATCGACCGCCGATAGAGAGTCGTCGAGGATCAATATCCGCGGATCACGCATCACGGCCCTGGCGATCGCGGTCCGCTGCTTTTGCCCGCCGGACAATGTGATACCGCGTTCGCCGACAAGCTGTTCATACCCGCCGGTAAAGCTTTTTATATCGTCCGCGAGTCCGGCTATCTCGGCGGCATCTTCGACACGTTGTTTAAGCTCCGATCGCCAATTTTCAGTGTCTGCCTGATCGCCGTTGTGACTTGGGACCTCGATCCCGAAAGCTATATTCGCCGCCAGTGTGTCGGAAAACAAAAATGTCTCTTGCGGAACAAACCCGATCGAGCGCCTTAGCTGCTCTAACGGATACGAATGCACTGGCCGGCCATCTATCAGAACGCTCCCTTCGCGGGTATCCATTAGGCGAGGGATCAGGCTGACGAGCGTCGATTTGCCGCTCCCGGTCTTGCCGACAAAGGCAACGGTCATTCCGGCCTCGATCTCCAGGTCAATATCTTTCAATACGGTCTTACCGTTGTAGGCAAAGTTGAGCCCGCGAAATTCCACCTTGCCCTTGATCGGCGGCTGCGGCTCGATGCCATCGTCATTTTTTATGGTAGGTTCGGCTTCGAGAATGGCGTTGAAACGCTTTAGCGATGCAGTGCCCCGTTGGTATAGGTTGACGACATAGCCGAGGGCGATAAGATACCAGATCATCCGCTGAAGGTAGAGAATAAAAGCGGTAAAATCGCCCGCGGTGATCTCGCCCTCGACCGCTATTGGCACGCCGACCGCAACGATGATCACAAACCCTAGCCCGATAAAGAAAAAAAGCAGCGGGCGCATCGCAGCGGCATACTTGACCAGGCGCAGGTTTTGGGCGGCGTATTCACGGTTCAGTACTTGAAACTGCTCGATCTCGGCATCTTCCTGAGCGTAGGCACGTATCACGCGAACACCGGTCAGGTTCTCCTGGGCCCGGGCGGTTATATCAGAAAAGAATTCCTGTATCTTCTCAAATCGTTTGTGTATCTGAGCCCCCAGGAACTTAACGGTCAGCGTCACCAGCGGCATCGGTATCAGCAGCAGCAGGGTCAGCTTAACCGATATGCTCATCATTATCGGCAGCGAGATAGCGAGGGCAAAGACGGCCTGAAAGCTGTACAGGATCATTGGCCCGACGATTTGGCGTACGGCGGCGAGGTCATTGGTCGCCCGGGCCATCAGGTCACCGACTCTATTGGTCTGAAAGTATTCGAGCGGTTGGTCGACGAGCGATGCGTAGAAATCCTCACGCATATCAAACTCGATATGCCGGGATGTGTTGATGATCAACCGACGCTGCAGGAATAGAAAAATTCCGCTCATCAGGCTGATGCCCAGGATTACGAGCGGATAATAGATTATCTTGTCACGGGTGATCTCCGCATTAAGATCGTCGATCGCCGACCCCACCATATATGGGATGAACAGCCCAAACGACATCGAGCAGAGAATAAAAAAGATCCCCGCCGCGATCGTCCATTTATACGGTTTGAAATACCGTGCAAATTTTTTGAGCTGGTCCATTTCTTGATCAGTCGTCCAGACGTGTATAGGTGGAAACCGCGGTGGCGATATGCTTGCCATCCTCGTTGACCACATCCGCCGAAACGGTAAAGATCCGCCTGCCCGCCCTGACAACCTTCGCTGTACATGTAAAGGTCCCTGTGATGTGCGGCCTGAGGTAATGGACCGTCAGATCGATCGTGGCCGTAGCCTCGGTCGGGGCCAGCCGGGTTCGCACCGCGAATGCCATAGCCGTATCGATGAGCGTGGCCGTCACGCCGCCATGAAGCACACCGCTCGGCTGGCGCAGGTCATCACGCATCCCGATGCGGATGACCGCAACGTCGGGTTCAATACTGACGAGGTTCATTCCAATAAGCTTTGAGAAAGGCAGGCTGTGAAGGGCATTCGCGGCAAAGGCCCGCTGCTCCTCAGTGATCTCTCTACGCTTGTGACCATCATTCATATGCTTTACCTGCTGAGGGAGAGTATCTTTTTCATTTCATCCATCGAAACCTTCTTAAAATCTTTGCCGATCTCGAAATTGGCTGGATCTACCTCAGTCGTGAAGTCTTCGAGCCATACTGTCATCTCCAACATCCGGTTGCCGTCAGCAATGTTAAATATCTCCTTCCTTATCGGGAGGCCCTTCGCGAGGTCGATGGTTATTATTGACTCCTTGCCTTTTCCATCAGTCATTTTGTATTGGGCAAAGCCGCCGTCAGTACCCAGATTTTCATACACGGCGATCTCACGAGAGTTAAAGAGCCCATGAGTGATTTCCTCGACCATGTTCGGGCGTTCGTCGAAACCGTGCCCGGCTGTGTATTCCCCGTATGACCTCGTGGCATAGTCGAGCACGAAATCTTTTTGGTCCGTATGGAGCGAACCGGTCTGGCGCGGCTGCCCTAGATCAGAGTCGATCCGCCAGCGATCGCCATCGCGAGCGATCAGAAACCTGACCGTCCCTGACGGTGAGGTTTGAAGCACAAACGTCTGGTATTTCTCGGGTTCGGCATTAGCAAATGGCGGCTCGGTGGGAACTGCTGCAGGCATATCCGCCACCGGTTCCGGCGTAGAACACGAAATCATAAGGCCCGCGGCGGCAACCAGCGTCAACAATTTTGCTTTTATGAACAGTTGCATAAGAAACCGGATTTTAACACATGGGTGTAGGCTGGGTGGGGTCGAAAGTCTTTTCAACTTAACGCCCCGACGGAATGGTCCCGCGTGCTTGCTGAAACTCGTCAAGTTTAACCAACCGATAGCCGTTTGGCAGATCGAAAACGCCATCGTCCACGCTTAGTTTCAGGCCCCTCACCTCGTACAAATAGGCGATGCTCGCCTGATCACCGGCTCCCGCGTAAAATTCCTGTTTCACGATCATGCCGCTCGGTTCGTCGATATAGATGAAAATATCCTCCTTTGAATCTTCGCCGGGAACTACCCGATATTTAGCAAGGCCATCGCCAGACCCGATCGCTTCAAATTTATGAAACTCCCGGCCGCGGTAAAATGCGGATAATATTGGGTCCGGCGCCTCGCGAATGCCCGGTGTTTGCGTTTCTTCGGAATATATTTTCTTAAGATGATCGATGAGATATACCTTGTCGGTCCTAAGCTGCGTGCTTGCCAGTTCGGCTCCTTTATAGATATCAAATCGCCAACGGCTGCCGTCGCGAGCGAGGAACCATCGTTTTGCCGAACCCCCGCTCGTAACAACGAATTCGGCCTGAAAGGTTTCGGGCTCCTTTGTTGAAAATGGAAACTCGCTCTGGCTGCTCGGTGACAGCGCCAGATTACTATTTTGAGTTGCAGGCCCGGAACCGCATGAAAGCGAAAAAAGTGCAAAAATACAGGTCAGGACGTAGAGTGTGGGCCGGTTTGACAAAAGCATCGAATTTCTTAAATTTTAACATATCACCCGGACTCGAAAGTGTTTCGGCCCGGGCGAGAATGCCGATCGATTATGAGTAATTTACGTGTCTGGCAGCGAAAATATTTGATCGGTGCGGCGACGCTCGCCCCGATCTCGCCATTTCTGCTGCTGCAGGGGCAGATCACCCGCTGGAAAGTCGGCATTCTTCCGGATGCCGAGGGCGATCGGCGCGGTATTGCGGGAACCGGTTCGGACCCGGCAAATTTATTTGTCATCGGCGAATCAACCGTGGCGGGACTCGGCGCCCGCCGGCACGAATTGGCGCTCGCCGGGCAGTTTGCGGCTCGTCTGAGCAGTCACATTGAACGTCCGGTCGCGTGGCAGGTATTGGGGCGAAACGGTGTGACAGCACGCAGGACCATTGACGAGCTTGTACCCCGGATGCCGGATGAGCAATTTGACTATATACTCGTCGGTCTTGGCGGAAACGATGTAATGAAGCTTTCGAGCCCGCGACGGTGGCGGCGAGATATGATCGAATTGCTCGACATTCTTAGAAAGAAGAATCCAGAAGCCGTGATCTTTATATCAAACTGCCCGATGATCATTCTCTCGCCGATCATGCCTGAGCCGATCAAGTCGATCCTTTGGCAATTGTCACGGATGCATGACGCGAATATCCGCGAATTCACGCGTGATTTGGACAAGGTTTTCTATTACCCGCAGCCGGTCGATGTCGAAATAGAGGGATTTTTCGCCGACGGCATACATCCCTCCGAACAGGGCTATGCAGATTGGTCGGCGGCGATGATGAAGTATTTCACCGAAAACCATAAATGGTGAACACGGACCACCTCATTGAATTATTGAACTCCCGTCCGGAATGGCTGCTGATCCGCGAAACCGGCAGGAGCTTTTCATTGACCAGTCGAGAGGTCCGGATCGACGCTAATGGGGAAGTCGCGAATCTTCGTTTTCTGGATCATGATGGAGTTCATTCCAGATTGCTATCGGGTTTCTCATTCGATGACGGCGAGATATCGATCGACATTGCCGAACATTCGGGGGAATCCGCGGAAACTATTCGTTTCATTGCCCGAACGCCGGCATCTGACCTATCCGCAGAGGTCGAATTAGCGCGGCTCGAAAAAGCAAACGAGATCGCCGCTTTGATAACTGCGAATTTCCCGGGCTCAAAGATCGGGCGCGTCGCTCTCAACGCAGAAAATGGCCGGCTGGCCCAGATAAATTTCGACGACCCGGAAAAGGAGCCCACCGCCGCAGTTGCCGACATTACCGGCATGCTCACGGTCGAATCGATCTTCACGGCCGGGATCCTATGGCTCGAAAAACTTGGGCTGCGAAAAAACCGCCCGGTAATGGACCTTTGGATCATTTGCGAAAAGCGGCAGGCCCGAAATGCCCAAAAACTTCACGCCCTTTTGAACGAGCGATGGAAAAGTAAGATCACCGTGTTCGAGGTCCATCGAAAGAACGACCCGCCAGAAATAAAAAAATTACCCAAACGAAAAATTCGCGAGTTGTGGCGGGAAAAGGCCCAAAAGCTGACTCTTCCCGCCGACGCAGACGTGAGCGAAACGGCTGCCCGGATCACAGCTCTCGCTCCCGATCTAATCGACACGATATATTCGCGAAATGGTGAGACTCTCAGATTCCTCGGGCTGCCCTTTGCCAGGGTGCGTGTAATGGCCGATGGAGAAAAGGCCTGGTTCGGTGTCGGTCGCGAGCGGCGCGTGCTTTCGAGCGAGACATGGGATGATCTGGTTTCTATGGTCGGCCAGCTTGTCGAGAATCGTTCCCCGCAAGTCGAAAATAAGCGGCATGAACTCTATCGAACCGCTCCGGAGGCGTGGCTCGAATCCATACTCCGCAGGAACATTCGAGCTCTTGACGCCAACCTCATCCTCTCGCCGATCTATAACCAGTTTCGTTCATCCAACGATAAGATCGACCTGTTGGCTCTGCGACGTGACGGCCGGTTAGTCATCATCGAGCTAAAGACCCAGCCGGACCGCGAGATGGTTTTTCAGGCCGCGGACTACTGGCGAAAGATCGAGCTCCAACGCCGCCGCGGGATCCTGGCGGCCGCAGACCTCTTCGAAGGCCGAGAGATACTGGACCAGGCGGCCCTGATCTATCTCGCCGCACCCGCGTGGAGTTTTCATCGGGATTTCGAATTCTTTGCTCGTGCAATTTCACCCGAGATCGAACTGTGGCGTTTCGAACTACACGAAAACTGGCGTCAACAAATAAAGGTGCTCGCACGGCACAACTACGCCGATCAAGCGGGCGGCATTACGACACGATAACCAAAGCCGCGGACGGTCTGCACTTGTCGAGTATCGCCGACTGTTCCGAGGTAACGGTGAAATAGTTTGTTGGGAACTATGAATGACCGTGAAGGAAGTAGCTGGTCAAAACGATCTATATTCCTTTACCCAACGCCTTTTGCCTCACCTGGGATGAGCGAGGCGAGGCGTCAGGTGCAGGCGATAGTTAGCTGGCCTCGGTTCTGAAGGGAGGCCATCGGTTCCACTATCTCAAGAAGTATCAACCGTCCTATGGAGTTCTGACTCCTTGCGTTGTAACTGTTGCTTGCTGCTTGCAACAATCAGGCCTGGTTGCCAAATAAACAATCCCGCCACCGACCGCACCAATAAGTAGTCCAATCCCAATTCCCAGCGGACCCCCGACGGACCCGATACCTCCTCCTAATGTCGTACCCGCTGTAACCACAAGGCTGAGGGTCGCCAATGCTACTCCGGTGCCAAAACCAGCGATAATCGCATTCGCCTTACTACACTCAAGGACTTCGTACTCTTTCAGCGCTGTATCGACCACGGAGCTCAGTTCTTCCCCCTCCTCTGTGCAGACTTTTCGACTTACTATCGTGATGGTTCCCGGTGAATCCGCTTTCACCAAGAAATCATGGGCGGCATTTGGCTCAACAGGGTAGTCAAGTCCGGCAAGAGATGGCTGTGCAACGTCGGACATGCCTTGAGGAAACCTGAATTTTACGAAGTACGCACATTTGTCACTCGGCGTGTCATCGTGAAGCACAACTGTTGCAATCCTTGCACATGTTTCCAGAGTCTTACTTGGGCTACAAGAGATACTAATTGCCATAGTTCCAATCCTCCTATCGTCTCGCTATTACCGTTTTTTCAGAAGCAAGAGAGCCAAATGCCCTCAAGAACTTTTGCATTGTCCAGCTAACTTATGATTGACCGGAATCATTCCAAATAACACTAAAATTTCGTGTATTAAACGGAATCATTCACATAATAACTTTATATCTGGAAGGAAAATAAACGATTTCTCCAATTTTTACAACCGAATCTTCAAAAAATGAGAAATGGTCGGGTCGCATTGAAGATAGAGCGAAGCGGTCGGTCTTAGAACGCGATGGAGTTTCTTTAGGCTGACGGCCATCATTACGGGGTAGGAAATCATCGCCTTTGCTGGTCATAATCAAGGTGCATCGTTTTGCATGCATCTTTTTTGCGGCTCTGCCGTTCGATGAGCGGTGAGTCTCGGACTCACCGTTATGGGAACCTAAATCTTCGCGGCTGGGCCGCCGTCTGGCGCCATTCGATAAGCTTGTGATCGGTGAGGAATGGCTCGTCATCAAGCGGATCTCCTTTCCAAAGGCGGGCGCTTGAGAAGCGATAATCTTCTGCACGCTCCACAAGTCCGGCCCGAACCGGATTCTGATGAATCTAATTTACCTTTTGCATGAAAG
>JBGSXN010000114.1:0-3081 GCA_041751355.1 Pyrinomonadaceae bacterium | reverse complement strand
ATCATACCTTATCCCTACCTTTGCTCCGGGAGCGTATTTTAACGGCTGCCTCATCTGCTCGGCAGTCAACAGGTCTGAGGATTCAAAATCGACGCCGTTCAGAGTGTAGACATAATACGCGATCTCGCCACCTTCGGCAGTGGTATCAGTGTCGATAACGACCCCATCAGTGATACGGCCGTGGGCTAACAGGTTCCTTCGCCGTTGGTCCGGATCATCGACCTTTTTTCGCCTTATTCTGTCCAGAAATCCCATCTTTCAATCCATTAACAGTGGTGGCTTATTATACTTGGCCCGCAGACTATTTATTGCAGCCAAAACCGCCGGTCGCTTGATTATCCTCGCCTCGAGCGGCCGCTTTCCGGGAATGTCCAGCATTATCAGACCGAGAAGTATAGTAAGTATTCCCTGCCCCGGAACACCCGGCAAAGAGAGCAGTATTCCGAGACCTATAAGGAACACTCCAAACAAATTCTTTAAGATGACCGCACCCCACCTTACCAGCCACGAGCTGTTGGGCATGAAATCTTGCACATAATGCGAGCTGAAATAGTTCGCGGGGATCTTGACCATTACGATCGCGATCGAACCAAAGCTCAAAGCCAGCGACAGCAAAAAAAGGCCGACGCCGATCAAAACGTTTCCCACCGTAAATGATTCCCAAAGCGTCGTTAACCAACTCATTTACCGTTCTGCCCCCCTTGGTCCATTTGCATCAGTTCTCGTCGGATGAAGATCATCCGCTGAATAAGCGTCCACACCGAGCCGATCGCCAAAACCCACAGGACCTGGGGCATTCTGTTGGCCCATATACTCTCAGAGGCCCAGTTCCAGGTTGAAAGAGCTCCGATTATTAACAATACAACGCGTTCCGGCCGCTGGAGAAAGCCTATATTAGCCTTCACGCCGAGTGCCTCGCTCCGGGCGGTCGTATAGCTGACCAGAACCGAAGCGATCATTCCGACACCTGCGAGGCCAACGTTTAGTACCGAATGCTCAGGCGTGTCGCGTGCGTAAAATATAATGATCCCAAGGAAAGCCCCCATATCAGAGAGCCGATCGATCGTGGAGTCAAGAAACCCGCCGTACCGCGTAACACGACCGCTGAGACGAGCAACATTGCCGTCAAGCATGTCGAAGAGATTCGCAACGATGAGGACTATCCCGGCCCAGAAAAACTCGCCAAAGCCGAAGAGCACCCCACAGGCAAGGTTTATGACCAGGCCGATTATCGTTAACACGTTCGGAGGTATACCCGCAGACGCGAGGGTCCTAACCATCGCGTCTATGATCCGCATTGCAACTCGTCCGATCTCGGCCCCTAACATTGGTTCGGTCGCATATTGTTAATGGAAATTGGCAATCCTGAAGATCTGCTTCTCGGCTCGCGATCAATCGTTAGATTCGTGGATCGTCCTGAGCCGACTGATCTCAAAATTTCTAAAGCCGCTTGGCGTTTTGACTTTTACCTCATCTCCCTCTTCTTTACCCATCAGGGCCTGCCCGATCGGCGACACTGTGGATATCAACCCATTTTCAGGATCACTCTCTTCGGAAGTAACCAGTCGGTATTTGATCTTTTCGTCACGCTCTACATCGTAAAGCACGACATTGGAACCGTACGCGACACTATCGGTCGGGATCTTCGTGAGGTCGATCGATTCGACCTCACTTAATCGATTTCGTACCTGCATAATGCGTGCCTGGACGATCGACTGCCGCTCCATAGCGGCCTTATATTCGGCATTTTCACGCAGATCTCCAAATTCCCGTGCTTTCTGGATCTCCCTCGGCAATCTAAAATGGAGTTCTTCCTCGAGCTTGTCCAATTCTTCCTGAAGTTTTTTCTTAACAGCTTCCATAAATAAAAATTTCGATCATCGGGACGAGCCCATTTCAAATTTGCCGACGTTCGTCTTCGATTCTCTCGGAGCCGCAAACGATATGCCAATATCTCTGGCGGTCCGCACCAGTTGACCGTCCACGGCGACGGTTTTGATACTCGTACAGGCTTCGTCCAGAGGTACTGTCACTATCGTGCCGGCCTGCAATGCCACCATTTTTCCCCTTTCGCCATTGGCGAGGGCCCGAACGGCACAGGCTCCAAAATTTGTACCGAGCACACGGTCAAAGGCGTTGGGTGTCCCGCCTCGCTGCAGGTGGCCGAGCACGACGCATCTGGCTTCCTTCTTAGTGAGCTTTTCAACACACTGGGTAACATAGTCGCCCACGCCGCCAAGACGCATATTCTTCTTGTCTTGATACATTTCACCTTTCCCGAGTTCGGTCGCACCTTCGGCCACGACAATATTGGTGAATTTCGAACCGCTATCCTCGCGTTCCTGCACTTTACGAATTATCGAGTCGAACGAAAAGGGGATCTCTGGTATCAGGATAATGTCCGCACTGCCGGCCAACCCAGCGTGAAGCGCGATCCATCCCGTATTTCGGCCCATAACCTCGAGGATCATTACCCTATCGTGCGAGGCGGCTGTGGTATGCAGGCGATCGAGGGCTTCGGTAGCAATGTCGATGGCTGTCATGAATCCGAATGTCAACTCGGTCGCCGCGAGATCGTTGTCAATGGTTTTGGGCACACCAATGACCGGAAAACCACGCTTGTGAAACTGCTCGGCAATGGCCAATGTTCCCTCGCCGCCGACGACAACGAGGGCCTCGATCTCAAGGATGTCGAGATTTGCCAGAGCCTCGGCGATAGGCAGTTGTTCATACGTCGGCTTACCGTCGACCATTTTGACAAAACTGCCGCGGTTTCTGGTTCCAAGGATGGTTCCGCCCCGCGGCAGTATCCCGCTCACACTCTTAGTTGTCAATTTGACGGTATGAGTATCGCCCAGTATGCCCTCGAAGCTGTCTTCGATACCGATGCAGCTCATCCCGAACTCGCCGATCGCCGTCCTGACAACCGCTCGGATCGCTGCGTTTAGTCCCGGAGCATCCCCACCGCCTGTCAAAATACCGATCTGTTTGTACATAAAACGAGTGCGTAAAGCATTCTCTATTTTACTTCACGCACTTATAAATGTGAAAAATGAGGTTTTCCCCTTGGTGATCGAGTTG
>JBGSXN010000113.1:0-19669 GCA_041751355.1 Pyrinomonadaceae bacterium | reverse complement strand
CACCTCAAAGGAAAATGGCTTTATGACGATCCTCGGACCGGCAGCCGCCACCGTTTCGATCACGGGCCGTGTGCTGACACCCGAGAGCAAGGGGCTTCGCAACGCCCAGGTCACATTAACCGACTCAGACGGAACGCAGCGGACCGTGACGACAAGCTCGCTCGGCTACTACCGCTTCGAGGCAGTCGCCCCCGGCCGCGAGTACCGCATAGCCGCCTCATCCAAACGCTTCCGCTTTTCGTCGCGTGTGCTCCAGGTCTTTGACACACTCTCCGATGTAGACTTCGTGGCGCAGGAATGACTTAAACACCTTTCAGCGTTCACCTCGAGGCGGCCCGCAAAGGCTGCCTCTTTTTATAATATTCCAGGTAGGTAATAATGACGTACGAATGGGGTAGCGAGTGGAATCTGCGTGGTATGCTTGGTGTCGAGAATATGTTTACGAGAATTTTGCCGGCGTTTTTACTGATACTTGTTTTTGTTATGAGCGGCGCGGCGCAGGCTGATTATCAAGAAGGGCATTTTCGCGTTTATGACGCGAAAGGGAATGCGGGGACCATTGACGAGATAATTGCCGCGGCGGGCGGCGTCGAGGCTTTGTTTCTGGGTGAGCTGCATGATGACGCGGTGGGCCATGCAGTGCAGTTTGAGATATTTAAGCGGACGACGTCAAAGTATGGGGCGGAGCGCCGGATGGCGCTTTCGCTCGAGATGTTTGAGCGTGATGTGCAGATCGTGATCGACGAATATCTGGCGGGGCTGATCAGGGAAGATCATTTTTTACTGAGTTCGCGGGCGTGGGGAAACTATAAGACCGATTACCGGCCGCTGGTCGAACTGGCAAAGCAGCGTTCGATGCCCGTGATAGCGGCAAACGCTCCGCGGCGGTATATAAATATGGTCTCGCGAAATGGCCGCGGGGCGCTCGACCGGCTAAGCAAGGATGCTAAAAAGTGGCTTGCACCGCTGCCGTACGGCGAGCCTTCGGCTGCGTACGCTGCGAAATTCAGGGGCCTTATGGGGCCCAGCGCCGAAGCAAGGATGGGCCTCGATAACATACTCGCCTCGCAGACGCTGTGGGACGCGACGATGGCGGATTCGGTGGCGAGATTTGTTAAGAAGAACAAGAAACCGCTGGTAATACACCTGAATGGCGGGTTTCACACCGAGAGCCGGCTCGGCACGGTGGAACATTTCCTCAAATATCGCCCAAAAGCCCGCGCATTGGTGGTGACGATGCGTTATGAAGAAAACTTTCAGACATTCGACCCGACAAAGCACACCGGTCTGGGCGATTTCATCATCCTGACCGACGCCAAACAGCCGCGAAGCAAGCGCTAAAAAGAGGACACGGGTTCCACCGCCGCATCCTTTTTTTGACCTAACCAATTGCTCTTTATTGGCCTCTAACGGCCGTAAATGGGAACGTGCCCATGCCCGGAACATTCAGCGTCCCCGTCATCTTGGTCGCATTCACCTTGCCTTCGACAGCGATCGTCGTCGGGTTTCCCTGAACGTCCGCCTGCAGCGTGCCCGACACCTGAGAGCCCGCGACTTTACCGTTCTGGAATGAGCCGCTGCCGACCATCGAAGACATCGTCCCGGTGAAATCGGCCCCGGTCTGTTTTAGCTCAACAGCGAGGTCCACTATCTGTCCGCCGGCATCGACGGTAAAGGTCCATTTACCCGAAACATCAGACGGAGGGCCGGATGCATCGTTCGGCGCATTCGGGTCGACGATCTTGACGGTCTTGGGATCTACCGTGATCTCGGCAAGCCGCTTGGCGACCTCGGGCGGCATCGATTCCTGATAGCGCCCGCCGATGTGCTTGGCGAGGAATTTTTCTGAGGCTGCGATCATCGCCATATTATTGACCGGGCGGGCAAATCCGTGGCCTTCGTCCGGTGCCAGGATGTATTCGACCGGATAATTTCGGTCGCGGAGGGCGACGACGATCTGGTCGGATTCACGCTGCTTAACGCGCGGGTCGTTCGCACCCTGGACGACCATCAGCGGCGTCTTTATCTTATCGGCATGAGCATGCGGCGATTGGCGTTTCATCTGTGCGAGGCCCTCGGGCGTGTTCGGGTCGCCCATACGCTTGTAAAAGGTCGTCCTGACCGCCTCCCAGTATGGGGGTACCGATTCGAGCAGCGTTTTCAGATTTGAAGGTGGAACGATCGCAACAGACGCCGCATATTCGTCGGGCGTGAATGTCACACCGGCCAGGGCGGCGTAACCGCCATAGCTGCCACCCATTATGGCTACACGTTTAGGGTCGGCGATGCCTTGCTCGACAAGGTACTTCTTTCCCCAAGTGATGTCGTCCTGCATCTTTTCGCCCCATTCATTGTTGCCGGCATTGAGAAACTTCTTTCCGTATCCGGTCGAGCCGCGAAAGTTTGGCTGAAGCACGGCGTAACCGCGGTTTGCCAAAAACTGCGCGTACGAATGATATCCCCACGAATCGCGAGCCCACGGACCGCCGTGAATATAGAGGACGGTCGGCAGATTCTTGCCGTTAGACCCCTTGGGGATGGTCAGATAAGCCGGGATCTCGAGGCCATCAGATGACTTGAAACGTACCGCCTTCATCGGCGAAAGCGCATTGCGGTCGAGCTTTTCGCGGACCTTGTAGAGGGTTTTGAGGTCTTTCGATTTGCGGTCGTAGAGCCAGACAGTTCCGGGGTCTATATCACTGTATGTGGCGACGATAAACCTCATTTCGTCTTTGGTGCTCGAATTGAAGCTTATATCGCTGTCACCTACTTTGCTCTTGATAAAATCGTAATCTTTCTTTAGGTTTGCGTCCTTCCAATAGAGCTGTGTCCGGTCGTCCTGATAGGCCGTCAGAATGATCTCATTGGTGACGTCAGAAAAACTAACCCCGCCAAGGTCGACCTTTTTCATGGGATCGTTTTCGACGAGCTCGGTCTTGCCGGTTTCCACATCCATTAAATTAAGTTCGATCAGGTCCGCCGTGCCCTTATTTGTCTGCAGGTAAACGCGCTTGTTGTCCTTATGAAAACGGACCGGCACACAGCTCTCAAAAACATCGCAGGAATAGATCTTTGTCGCCTTACCGTCCTCGGTAATGTTCAGGATCTCGGTATCTCCATTCTGCGCGGACCGGACGGCCAGCCGCACTTTGTCCGCATTGTCAAAGATTACGGCTTGGCGGCGATCATTATTTTCTGAGATCTTGGTCCGCTCGCCGGTCGATATTTTTACCTTATAAAGGTCATGCCATGCCTTGTCACGGTCGTTAATGCCAACATAAATAGCGTCGGGATCCGATCGGGGAACGGCCTGGATAATGGCCCTGATGCCTTTAGCCTCGGTCAGGTTTCTGGCGACTGGCACGGGTGAGCCGGCGGCAGGCTTGTCAGCAGGATTTACGGCATAGACGTTAAAATTTTCATCGCCGCCCTGATCCTGGACAAAAAGGATGTATTTGCCGTCGCGCGACCAAAAGTACGACCTGACAGGCCGCGCCTGGTCATTTGTCATCGGGCGGGCCGCATCGAAGGGCTCATTCACGCCCTTGACCCAAACGTTCATCGTGCCGCTGAGCGGCTTTATGAATGAAATATATTTGCCGTCAGGTGAGATCTGGGCACCGGCATATTCCGGATTGCCAAAAAACACCTCGCGGTCGATGATAGGCGGCTGCTGTGCAGGGGCCGCTGTGAAAAGGACGATAAATGAAAGAACGGACGTAGAAATCAGTTGAGAAAGTTTCATATTGTTTGACCTATTTGTAGAACCTACGCAATTAACGGGGCCGGAGTTCAGGGAAAATTCGCCCAGCCCTCGTAACTCCATCTTCGTTTTCTGAATTTTGCTTCATTCCAATAACCTTTTGCCAGAGCGATCTCAGGTTCTGAGTGTTTCGGCATCAGTACCGTGACAACATCGAAGCGATATGCCCTGTCGCGGATCGCGAATATTCGGCGATAGACCGCTGCGGTCCTGATTATCTGCCGCTGCTTTCGACGGTCGACATTTGTGATAACGGGCGTAAATTCGTCCGACCGCCGTGTCTTGACCTCGACAAAGCATAATGTGTCACCATCCAGAGCGATCAGATCGATCTCGCCGGTCACCTGAACACCGCGGCTGTTGCGGCCTACCGGGACCTTAAAGTTTGCGAGGACCAGACGGTAGCCGGCAGATTTAAGAAACTCGGCGGCGAGGGCTTCGCCGCGAAATCCCAACGTCGCTCGTGCGTCAGGCTTGACGCCATTCTCACCATCGATGATCGACAATACTTCCGACATTCGCTATTTTTGGAATATGAAGTTGTATTGTATCAGAACTTTCGCGGGGCTAGGAATGCTTCTGCTTGCACAGGCCGTTTCGTCCGTTGGACAGGGATCGCCGACCCTAACGCCAACCCCGCCGCCGCTGCCCCGCATAGTGAACGTCGAAAAGCCCCTCACAAGATCGGTCGATCCAAAGCAGTTGCCCGCACCCTTTCACACGGAAAGTGCGAGACGGCCTTCGCGAGTCGTTCCGCAACCGACGAATGCCCAACTCACTGTTCCTAAAGGGTTTAAGGTTAACGTCTATGCCGAGGGCGGTTTTACCTATCCGCGATGGATGGCACTGGCACCGAACGGTGACGTCTTTGTAGCGGATTCGCGTGCAAATTCGGTGATCGTCTTGCGGGATACGAATAAGGACGGCAGGGCCGATCGACGATGGGTCTGGTCGAGCAAGCTGGCGCAGCCGTTTGGCATGGCATTTCATAAGGATTGGTTCTACGTTGCGAATACTGATTCGGTCGTGCGTTTCAGTTATAGAAGCGGCCAAACCGAGGCTGTGGGCGAGCCCGAGCGCCTCGTCGAACTCACAGCCGGTGGCTATAACCAGCACTGGACACGAAATATTATCTTCTCTCCCGATGGCAAAAAGATGTTCGTCTCGATCGGTTCCGCGACCAATGTGGATGTCGAGGCCGATCCGCGTCGTGCGGCTATCTCGGTTTATGATCCCGACGGCAAGAACCACCGCATATTCGCCGGCGGGCTTCGCAATCCGATCGGCCTGGCATGGAACCCCAAGACCAGCGAACTTTGGACCGCCGTCAACGAACGTGACGGGCTCGGCGACGACCTAGTTCCCGATTACGCTACATCCGTAAAGGAGGGCGGCTGGTACGGCTGGCCGTACTCTTATATCGGGCAGATCGAAGACCCGCGTCGAAAGGGCGAGTCACCCGAACACGTGAAGAAAACGATCGTCCCCGACGTACTTTTTCGCTCGCACGTGGCAGCTCTGGGCATCGTGTTTTACAACGGCAAGATGTTTCCAAAGGAGTATCGGGGCGATGCCTTCGTCGCCTTTCACGGATCGTGGAATCGGCACAAACTTTCCGGCTACAAAGTAGTCCGGATCAAATTTGACGACAAAGGCAAGCTGGAAGGGAATTCATACGAGGAATTTGTCTCTGGCTGGCTGCCGGACGAGAATTCAAATGAGGTCTGGGGCCGGCCTGTCGGCCTGCTTGTCAATTCTGATGGCTCTCTGCTGATCACGGATGATGGAGCGAGGAAGATCTGGCGTGTTAGTTATGGGAAGTAGGAATGGTATCTGCGCACTGGCCCGGCCATGAGAATGACTCTAGAATGGGGTTAATATATTCGGTGCCGCCGACCGAATGCATGAAAACAAATAGCACAGACTTGTCGGTACACCTTCGAAGATAAAAATCGATCTCCCGGAAGAGAATGGTATGTTCTCCTGTCTGGAGATATTCGATAGTGAATTTTCGCCAATGTCCATGTGTACTTTCGGTTTGTAGTGATGCCTTCTTGAATGAACTAGTGGCTGCAAGCATTGCTCCATTCTCAATTCGACTGGCTAATTCATCGGTCGTATCCGCGGGAAAGTAGATCCTTACTTGATCGCTCACGATGCCCGCATTCCATCGTTGATGACCCATGTGTCCCGCACAATACTCAAGTGAGACAACTGAAGCTACCGTTCTTGCTTCCCCTATAATGGAATCAAAACCGTTTGTATTTGTTAGATCGCGAATTTCCTCTCGACTCAAAAAGACGTTTGGATACGGTTTCCACTCTAACCACTTCTCGGGAATACGGAAAGTCGCTCCGTACGGAACTGTCCTAACGAGATTTCCCTCGAGTTCAGAGTATGGTTCTTCGGCTGTTCCGGCATCGTCGACCGCAGCAAATGGTAGGTTATTGAGTTGTGAACATCCACAGACAAAAACGACGTAAAGAAGTAGAAGGTTCAATAGCAGAATTCGTTTACAACTCCACTCCACTCCAAGTGCCATGCTACTTTTAGACACCATAAAACAGAAAATGTTCCCGTAAATGGACGTCAGAACGCGGGTTCCTCATAGATGCCGTAAACATCTCGCAAAGCAACGCAGATCTCCTCGACGGTAGTGTAGGCAGCGACGGCTTCGATGATGGCGGGCATTGTGTTCTCGTTGTCGCGAGCGGCGAGTTTTAGTTTTTCGAGCGAGTTGGTGACCGCACCGTTGTCGCGGGAAGATTTGACGCGGGCGAGGCGTTCGAGCTGATGGGCGCGGACGGTTTCGTCGATCTGGAGGATGTCGGTTTTGTGGATCTCGGTATCCATCGCGTATTTGTTTACACCGACGATGACCTGTTCTTTTCGTTCGACGGCTTTCTGGTATTGATAGGCTGATTCCTGAATTTCGCGTTGCGGGAAGCCGGCCTCGACCGCTTCGACCATCCCGCCGAAACCGTCGATCTTTTCAAAATAATCCATGCAGCCATCGATCATTTTCTGCGTCAGCGATTCGACGTAGTAGCTGCCGCCGAGCGGATCGACCGTGTTCACAACACCGGTCTCTTCGGCGATGATCTGCTGTGTGCGAAGCGAGATGAGAGCCGCGTTATCGCTTGGCAAGGCGAGAGCCTCGTCGAACGAATCTGTGTGGAGCGACTGAGTTCCGCCGAGCACGCCTGCGAGAGCCTGAATGGCGACACGTGCGATGTTGTTGAGCGGCTGTTGAACGGTTAGCGAAACGCCGGCGGTTTGCGTATGAAACCTGAGTTGCATTGTACGCGGATTTTGCGCACTGAAGCGTTCCTTCATTGTGCGTGCCCATATGACGCGAGCTGCACGATACTTCGCTATTTCCTCGAAAAAGTCGTTGTGAGCGTTGAAGAAGAAAGACAGACGCGGTACGAATTCATCCACGTTCATACCCCTATCGACGCCGTACTGCACGTACTCGACGCCATCACGCAGTGTAAACGCCAATTCTTGCAAAGCCGTCGCTCCCGCTTCACGAATGTGGTAGCCGGAGATCGAGATCGGATTGTATTTGGGAACGTGTCTGACTGTGTATTCAAACGTGTCGATAACGAGCTTCATCGCCGGTTTGATCGGATAGATCCATTCTTTCTGGGCAATGTATTCCTTTAGGATGTCGTTCTGCAGCGTGCCGGATATCTTTGTAAAATCAGCCTTCTGCTTCTCGGCGACCACGAGGTACATCGCCAGGAAGATGGGTGCCGGGGCATTGATCGTCTGTGAAACAGTCACCTCGTCAAGCGGGATGCCGTCAAATAGAACCTCAAAATCCGCCAGCGAAGAAACCGCAACACCGCATTTACCAACCTCGCCTTCGGAAAGCGGCGAATCGGCATCGAGGCCCATCAGGGCGGGCAGGTCATACGCGACCGAAAGCCCGGTTTGGCCCTGTGCCATAAGGTATTTGAACCGGCGATTGGTTTCCTCGGGCGATGAAAACCCGGCAAACTGGCGCATCGTCCAGAGCTTGCCGCGATAGCCCGTCGGGTGAATACCTCTCTTATAAGGAAACTCACCCGGAAATCCGATCTCGCTGATGTCCTCAGTATCGGACTCCGTATAAAGCCTCTCAACGGGTTCGAGGGAAACGCCCTCGAACGACTGTTTTCGTTCTGGAGTCTTGTCCAGCACCTTCTGCAGTGTTTCCTGCTCCCAGCGTGCTTTTTCGATCTGCTTTTCGGTAACTGCTTCTTTGATTTCTGGCGTCATAAATCGTCTATATTAATCAGGTATAAGCGATAATTTTATCACAGTCAGTTCGACGAAGATTCCCGCATCCATACCTGCAGCCGGTCGATCTCTTTGGTGACAGTTCGCGAACCGGCAAACAAGATGGCGGTCAGCAGGACCCCGAGGATCGGTATGACGTACATGGCTGTGTGCAGGCCCTCGGCTCGGAAGGCTTCGAGAGCAGCCTGTGTGGTCTCGGTCACGCCGGCGAGCTGGGCGGCACGATTTGTGAAAAAGTCGCTTAGGAGACCGGTTCCGTATGGCCCTAGGGAAGCTCCAAGCACGTACATCGCGAAGAAATATACTGCCATTGCCGTCCCACGCGAAGCGGGTTCCGTTACGTCCTGGATCGTCGAGTAGACTGTCGAGTAGTAGAAATACATCAGGGCACAGGCGGCCCCCATCAGGATAAGAAATAATGTCGTCGAGCCCTTCGGAACGCTCAGCGCGAAATAGATCGTAGGAACCGAAAAGAATATCGCTATCGTGCCAACCAGCATTCGTCCATTCTTACGCTTTTTCATCGCCCAATCACCGACAAAGCCGCCTATGAGCAGTCCGGGGGCACCCATCACTCCATAAACGAGCATTGACACAAAATTAGCCTGCTGAATATCGAGCTCGTGATACCGCATTAGAAAAGGTGTTATGAAAGAGCCGATCGCGTACATATTAAAATTGTGAACCGCACCGGAAAGGATGATCCAGATCATTGTGGGCGACTTGAGAATGTTCAAGTAGGTCGAGCCCGAGCGCGTTTGGCTTCCGATATTGTGAACCTCGGATGACCCGCGTTTGGGCTCACGGATAAAGAGAACCGCGATCGCAGCGAGAATGCCAGGAATTCCGGCGACCAAAAACGCTGCCCGCCAACCATATTCTTTTGCGATAGTTCCGCTTACGGCAAAACTCAGGGCCACACCGACGGGCAATCCGAGCATAAATATCGACATTGCCTTTGCACGCCAGTTTGGTGGAAACAGATCACCGATCAAAGATGTTGCCGCCGGTGCGCACGAAGCTTCTCCGACGCCGACACCCAGCCGTAAAGCAAAGATATGCCAAAAATTCTGAGCGAACCCTGATGCTGCGGTGAAAAGGCTCCAAGAAAAAACTCCCGCCGAGAGAATGCTTTTTCGTCCGACTTTATCCGCTAGACGGCCCAATGGCAGGCCGACGAATGCGTAGAGTAAGGTAAAGGCCGTTCCCAACAGACCTAGCGAGGCGTCATCAAGCTCGAATTCCTTTCGGATCGGCTCTCCTACGGCGCCCAGGATCTGCCGGTCAAAAAAGTTCAAGGTATTGATCGCAAAAAGCACGATCATTGCATACCAAACGGCTGATCTTGAGGCTGTCATATCGATTTGTTAGAACAGTCTAAATGCATACACCCTGGGGCGACATCTAGTTAAAGTTGCCCCTCATTGCTTCAGAAAGCGTCGTGCCGCGATCGAAAACAATGTCATCGATCAACCAGGTTGAGCCTGACCGCACTACCCTTGCTTTGTAGGTCACGGCCTCGATGGTACATGGCCGTGGATAGGAAAACCGGACCGGCACGTCGATGCGAGAGCTTCTTGAGCGACTTACGAGCCGTACGGAATATCGGCGGCTGTAGGACCTGCCGCTCACATCGCACGGCTCATCCAGCGGTCGGAAAGGAAACCCATCTCCGAAGTATGGCTTGTCGTCGGGATTGGCCTTGAGTTGAGCCGACTCTTTTCTGAATTCCTCACGAAAGAGGTTATAAAGTCGGGGTGAGAGCCATTTCTTGCGAGAATCCAGATTTTTTCGAGTAACGATCTGTGACGCTTTTGCGTCATGAGCGTAAAATGCACGAACCACAGATGTCGGGTCCGAACTTTGTCCGGCAGCAACGTAGGCAAGTAGTGCCAGGAGAGATATTGAGATAACGGATCGTTTGATATTCATAGTTTTACGAACGTGTCCGAGGCAACTCTAAAATTGCAAATACCCGAACTATCTGCTTACAATGTCCTACATGAAATTACCCGGGGGCGGCATTATTCTAGCATTCTTTTTGCCTGTATTGTTCTTGTCAGGATGCGGTGAGAGCTCAAATAATGCGAACACCCCGTCCGAGGGCAATACTGTCGGTCTCGCCACGCCCAATGCCGCTAAAAGCAACATTGAGGAACTCAGCCTGATCGTCAATTTCCCCTACGAGACTGAGGACATTGTCTGGAAACAAGACGCCGATCGTCAAACTATCATTGCAGTGATTCGCCTTACATCGGAGGCAGCGGATAGGGCAGTTGCAGACGCCGGTAAATTCGGCGGGGGCCAAAATGTCGCTTTACCGGTTGAGACCTGGTTTCCGGACGAGTTGATCGCCCAGGCCGAGGTCAGCGGCGACAACACGCTGAAAGGTGCCGCCTATCCGGCAAACGCATTTTTCCTGGAACCCTATAATAACGGCCGCTTGACGCGAATCGAGGGCGTCGATTATTTCATTCTGGAAATGTCGGCCCGCTAAAGTTGACCAAAGAGTGTGGAAACGTAATCGTAGGCCCCTTTTCGACGCGCGGCTGCGGCCGGCCTGATCCAACAGTGGTCGCAATTTCGCCCGAATCAGCTCATCTTCGACGACAAGAACGTTTACATTCGCCATATGCTGACGGGCATTTTACCGGAAGTTCGAGTATTGCACATGGCTTTATTGTTCGATCTCGTTCGTGATAGCATCAGATATCATCTCGTTGATGCGATGCGGTTTAATAGATATTTCAGCCCACTCCTGATCACGCTTGTTCTTTCGATTGCGGTCGGGGGGCAGGTCACAAACCCCGTCGAAAGGCAGGTCGCAAATCCGATAACCGATACACCCAACATCAACCCCGTCTCGGCTGAACAGAATATAACAACTCCGATAATCAGGAAAAAACCGTCGTTCGAACCTGAGGGGGGCGATGGGGAGGTCGTGGTCTATTCGGAACGCCAGACAGCCGAGGGCGAGCAAGGGTCGCGTGTTGTTCACCACTCAGGAAATGTCGATGTGCGTTACGGTATTTACCGGGTGCAGGCCAACCGGATCTCGATCTACGAAGCCGAGAACAGGATAGTCGCGACCGGCAGCGTTATCTTTGACCAGGGTGACGACCAGCGTATTACAGGGGCAACCGGCGTTTGGAATTACCGAACAAAGCTCGGCTATTTCGAAGATTCTACAGGCTTTACCAATCAGACCGATGACGGGACCGTACTGTACTTTACCGCCGACCGTGTCGAAAGGATAAGCCTTGACGAGATCGTCGTGATCAAAGGGAAATTCACCGCCTGCGAAGAAGCGGTGCCCAAATGGAGCTTTACCGCCGAACGTGCAACCATTAAGGCGAACGATAAGCTACGTCTTAAGAACGCGAAATTTCGGCTGCGGGATATTCCCGTTATGGTTTTGCCTTATATATCGATTCCCGTAAAAGAGCAGGCCCGCAGTTCCGGCTTTCTGACGCCAACGATCGGCTATTCGCAGCGAAAAGGCCTCAGAATCTCGACGGCCTATTATCAAACGCTCGGCAAGTCGGCAGATATTACATTTCGCGGCGATTTATTTACCGGTCGAGGCATTGGTTACGGGGCCGACGTTCGCACTCGCGCAAATTCCCGTTCGTTTCTTAATTTTGGGTTTTTCGCGGTCAAGGACCGTGTCTTCGGTCCTAAGGCAGATGCCGCGCATCCTGATCAGGGCGGTTCGATACTCTATGCCGAAGGCATCCATTATTTTCCCAACGGGTTTACGGCAGCCGTCGATGTCCGAATAACATCGAGCCTCGCTTTTCGGCAGGAATTTTCCGATGGTATCCAGCAGATCATCTCGCCCATCGAGGTCTCGCAGGTCTTCGTCAATAAAAGCTGGAACGACTATACTCTCAACCTGCTCGCCCGTTCGCAGGTGATCTCGATACCAAACGTGCGTGAAAAGACGCGCAATCTGCCCAGCATAAATTTCGAAAAGCGTCCGAACCTGTTATCGTTTTTTCCGAAAGCATATTTCTCGTTCCGGACCAGCCTGGAGGGCGTGTCCCGCCGTGAGGAGGTCGATAATCTGGCCCTCTATCGGCAAATGGCCGGGACCGATCCAGTCGTAACCCCTTCGCTGGTTCAGCGTCTTGACGCTTATCCCGAGGTCATCGTGCCGTTTCACACAAAGTACGTCAATTTCACCGCCACCGGTGCTGCCCGCGTCACGTATTATTCAAACTCATTTAATGATCTGCGTCAGGTTGTGGGCCGGGATGTCGTGCGAAAGTACGGCGAATTCACCTTCGACGTCCGTCCGGTGGCGTTGGCCCGCAATTTTTACGGAAAGGATGATAAATTTCGATTTCGGCACGTGATCGAGCCATATCTGACCTACCGCCTGGTTAAGGGTATCAATAATTTCAACCGTATCATCAGATTTGACCACGTTGACACGCGGACCAACACAAACGAGGTCGAATTTGGCGTCATCAACCGATTCTATACACGCCGATATGGCCAGGCCGTAACTGACGAGGCCCAAAAGAAGCTATTGCAGCAATCCGGGGATGGAAGTGCCGCAGGAACCCAATCCGCGGAAATGCAGCCCTACGAGGTATTTACGCTGTCGGTAAAGGGGAAATACTTCTTCGACGAGACCTTTGGCGGTGCCCTTATCCCCGGCCGCAGAAATCAGATCGAGCCTATCACGGCGCTTAGCTTTTACACGTTTGGTGGCGTTCCCCGCCGTTGGTCGCCGATTAATGTCGACGCGACCTACAGGCCACTTCGGACCGTTTTTGTTAATTCGCGGATGGATTACGGCGTGGGCGACGGCGGCGGCGGGCTGAGAGCGATTTCGGCAACCGTTGGATATGATTCGCCATTGGTTAAGCTCTTTCAGACCTTTTATTACACGCGCGCCGTCACGCTCATCCCCTCGCTGGCCCAATACGCTAACTCCGAAGGCAAAGAGCCCGGCACGCTGAGAGGCTCGCAATGGAGCCCGTCTATCTTCCTCGGCAATCGTGACAAGGGTCTTTTCGGCGGAACATCCTTCTTTTTCGATTTCCAAAACCGCCGCATCGCACGCCAAACTCCGCTCATTAGTTCGCTAATAACCCTCGGCTACACATCCGACTGCTGTTCCGCGGCCGTCCAGTACTACACCTTCAACGTCGGCGTCCGCAAGGAAAACCGCATAGTCTTCAGCTTCCGCCTGAACGGCATCGGCTCATTCGGGACAGAGCAATTCGGGCAGGGGCTGAGGTGACGAGCCGGTTTCATCTTTAGACCTGGCGCCGCCGCATACCTTTTTCATCAATTGATCCAACCCGGTGTAGGTATCAGTCCCGATGATTTTGTCCATCGTAAAAAACCCTAGACCACGGTATGCTTCGAATTGTTTTTCGTCGTACATTTGATCGCCGGTCGACTGATGCGGGAATCCGGGGTTTGAATCGGCGTAGTATCTGACATCGGTGTATTCGTCTTCGTAATAAGCCGGCCGCGTGTAAAGCAGACAGCCGGTCAGATTATTGCCTTTGTCGTCCTTTTCCGGGTAGGTTATGTCCGCGATGGCATATCGGGCCGCTTCCTTTTTTCCATCGGCGTCGGTGTCGCGGGATACGATTTTTATCCCGTCCTTGAATCTGATGTCGACGCCGAGATCCACCTTGCATTTCTGAATTGCGTTCGAGATTTCTCCGAATTTAAAGGCGTGGTCGGCGGCGCCGTCGCTGAGGACGATAAACCTGCAGCGTCGCAGAATCATTTCATAGAGGGCGAGATTCTCGAAATGCCCGCCGTCCGTAACCATAATGAAACGTTTGTCCTCATCCGTCCGACCGAGCGTTTCGTTGATTAGCGGAAACACCGCTATCGACGGGCTCGCCTTTTCGAAAAAGCGAGATTTCCCCCATCCGAACCAGTCACGGCCGGAACCAGCGTCGCCGGTGTTTCCGAGCCACCAGCCGAGCCTGATATTAAATAGCGACATTAGAAATGTAACTATCGGCGACGAGATGTAGCCCATATTCGGATTGGCGGCCGCGCCTGATATGGCCATCGCGGTTCCGATGCGGAGAGCCTTGCCCGGTAATTCACACTTCTCATCGGGCTTGCATGGATCGCCTTTTCGATTGCAAAACTCACGGCTTTTGCAGTCGCCCAGTTTCGTGTTGCGGCAATATTCGTTTGTGTTGCGGTAACCGACCAGCCAACTTCCGCAATGGAGCGGTGACATTGTAAACGATGCGGCCTTGCGATTCTGCCAGGCGAGATTTTTTCCCCGAACCAGATTTAGAGTCGCGTTTATGACGTGAAACGGTCGTTGCCCACGGAGCCGGTGAAGCTGGAAATTGTCCGCGTCATCAAAACCGGTGAATGAATTTCGCTGGCGAAAAAAGTTTGACGCGCCCAGGTAAGCCCTGATCAAACGGTCGCGATAAGCGCCGTGCAGCGAGAATTTATTAACGTTGACGAAAAAGGCCATGGTCAGCCCGATGACCGCGAGAACCGCCAGCGAGACCAGCAGATACCGGATTGACGAGCCGTCAAGCATCGCTCTGTGTTCAAGCGACGTGCCATTTATTATCAAAGAACCGCCTATCGCTTGGCCGACGTAAAACAATACAGTTGTTGTCAGATAAGCCAAACCGACAATTATGAATATCAAGAAAACGGCAGCGGCGGGCTTTGGAGCGAGCGCCAGGATTCTTGATGTTTTGCTTTGGACGGGCTCGTTTCTGGTAAGCGACTTTTCGGAAAATCCGCCGACGAGCGAAAGAACGCCAGAAACCACACCGATCGCCGAAACGATCGAAGCATAGAATTTCGGCCAATTCGAATCTTCCGAAAACATGGCTATCAGCTTTTCCAACCCACTCGGAGCGATCAAAACCAAAACATTTGCCACGATCCAAACAACGCTAACAATCAAAATCCAGGCTCCGTAACGCGCCAGCCATTCGCGATCCTCGTCAGTGATACTCCGGCTGGCAAGTCCCACGAATAACGAGGCGGCAACGAGAAATATCAGCAAAAATAACGGGACGGCGAAGGAAACATAGAGCGGCAGTTTGTAACCGTTGGTCACCGTGAAGTTTTCCGGAACCAGGATACTGGTCGCGGCCCACCACAAAATCACCGCGCCGGTAACCGCTGAAACTAAGGTGGCGAGACCTGTCCTCCAACTAAATGAGGGTTTTATTCGTTTGGAAAACATTGCCGCGACAAGTTGGATCAAGTAACCGGCAATAAAAGCGATGACTGTTCCGAAAATAACGACCGTCAAAGGGTGGCCAAGAAATGGAGAATCAATAAAACTGTCCAGCTTGGCAATGGCCGGAGGGTCTTTCAATTTCCACGCCCAAAGCGTTGTCATTGCAAACGCCATCAAGACCAGCGGCAAAACACCGAACGACAATACCCATTTCTCGGTGACCCCTGCTGTTTCGTCACCTTTGGAATTCCTGCTTGGCAATCTGGATAGGACAAAAGCGATCGCGACGCTGCCAATCAGCGGAGTCAGACTGATCGCCAAAAATGCATATGTGGAATTTAGCTGCGGTCGCTCCGCCAATGCATATAACAGTCGCGGGATTAACAGAACGGCCGCAATGAGCGGAATAAGAATCGTCCAATTTAGAAACAGGTTGCGTAAATAAGTGCCGACCAGCGTCCAGGTATCGGCCGACAGCAGCCCGACGCGAGGACTCATATAGTTACTGTATTCGCGAAGATGCCGAAGCGGGTCGGCCTCGGGCGTTGGGAACTGTGTGCTATTGTTTTCGATACAGTTGATTTTTTCCTGAACGGCTTTAATACCCGTCTCGCGAAATTTTCGGGTGTCGTCAATCGTGTTTCTCTCCGCCGACATGCTGTCACGAAGGCCCGGTCGATCGTCGAGTTGGATTGTTTGAACGTCTTTGTTTAGATTTTCGATGTCGATGACGCGCTCGCGCCGTATCCACGCCGACATCCATGACCCCAGGTAACCGCCGCCCGAAACGGTCGATAAATAATCGAATTTTTCGAGCAGTCCCCGTTCGGCCAGTTTCTGCGCGATCCCGAGGCCAAAGGTCGCGCTCCTAATCCCGCCGCCCGAAAAACAAAGCGCCTTCAGATTCGCCGCATGAAACTGCTTGAACACGCTATCGAGCGACGGCCCGGTGGACGGTTTGCCGTCGACCGTCAGGGCGATGTCCGGTTGGCCGACTATCTCCTTGCCGGTTATTTCCTTAAATTCCTCGGCCAAAACCCGACCCAGAAGTATCGGGCCGGAACCGGTCCGAGCAGTCTCGTCGCCGGCCGCCCGCGTTTTGTGATCCATAGTTGTGACCTCAATGCTTTCGTCATTCTTTTGTGATTTGCTCATAAGGGCAGTTCTAAAAAATTCTTTTTTTGGCTGTGCCGCTTGATGTGCGGAAAGGCTTTGTCACCCCTTGTAACTCTTGTTAGACCTCAAATTCAACAACCACCGCCGCGTGGTCCGACGCGTGAGTAACCGCGTTCGTGACCTCCGGAAAAGTAGGGTTGTTTTTGCGAAAGATGCCGCGACGCTCGACGCCGACGGATTTTATGTTATCGGCGATAGGTTGCGAGACGAGCAGATAGTCGATCTGGTCGCTGCCCTTGTGATAGGTCCAATTTGGGACGACATTCTTTAGGACATCGACCAGGTTCGGGACGGCCATTAAATTCTTGAGCGGGGCGCTGCCCGGTGTATCATTGAGGTCACCGGCGACAACGACCAGATCTTTGGTTAAATCGTATGATTTTAAAATCTTTACGATCTGGTCGGCCTGGCGTTTTCGTTTCGCATTGCTGGAGGCGGGCGTACCGTAGCCTTTGCTTTTCAGGTGATTGCATAGGAAATGAACGAAATTCCCGTCGCCGATATCAATCGTGTATTCGGGGCAATCGCGGCTGAAAATTTTATAGGTCCGACCGTTGGTTGACTTAAAAGAGTCGTCGATATGGGTTTTGATCGAGGCAATCGGATATCGCGACAGGATACCGACATCGATCCCGCGTTCGTCGTTACCGTCGATGAGCATTGCGTGCGGGTACTCGGCTTTTTCCTTGCGGAGCAGATATTCGTTAAAGCGCTTCAGAGCGATCCGGTCGTCGACCTCGACCACGCACAAAATATCCACGTCAATTGCCTTGACAACCCGCGCCGTATTTTGAATGCTGACCTCGTTGGTGTTTTGCTTTTTCAATTCCACCCAACCGAGCCAACTTCCGCGCCCCTTCGCCTTAAGCGCGACGCCCGTGCCGTCCTGTTTTATGCTGTAAAGTTTCTCCCTGATCTCGTTTATCTCAAACCACGGATTGCTCGGCATCTCGTGAAAATATCGGTTTAGGATCTTGACGATATCATCCCCGACCGCTCCCGCGTACGAGCTATTCTCAAGCAACGCCGTCAGGTCCGAAACATCCTTCAGCACCGCTTTACCCGTAACACTAAACCCCTCAAGCTCCATAATCCGCGGCCGTTCGAATAGATTATTGACGTTGAATGTCCCGATTCTGATTTTTTTCATAACAATTTTCTCCGTGGTGCATCAGTCGGCTCATAAATTAGTGGGAGCAGTTTTAATGAAGAAGAACTGACTTTAGCGTTGGTTGTATTTTGCCTTAGGCTTACAAATCCACGCCGTAAGCTTCGTTGAAAAAACCGGCTTGGATATATGCTTCGGTGGCATAGCCAAAACCTTTGTCGCCCCAGGTGGTGTTCCAACTGTTGCGGAGAATAAACCTGCCGTCAGCTCTGTAACCGACGACGGAAACGGCATGTCCTCCGCGAACCGTATTCGGCTTAAATGTATCGAGTTTGCCCTGTGTCGAAGTGGCATTGTCCCAGGTGCTGTCGACGCCCACTGCCACCAAAAGCGGACCTTTCGTCGCCAGCCACGTTCGCCATTGACCGACATTTTTGAAGAAATTGAAATAACTCGCGATTTTGAGTTGAGAGGCAATCGCGTAAAAGGTGTTTGCGTCGTTCTGGTAAAGTTTTCCCGAGTCAAAGGGCAAAACTGAATCTTTTACGACACCAAACTTCCGGGCTATATCCAGAGCCGCTTTCAAGCTTGTACCGTCGCTTTCGATAAAAGTGGATGGGCGGTTGTTGAATTCGTCAGTTTCCTTCGCCGCCATCCACACAAATCTCGGTGATAAATTTTCCGTTTTCGAAATTCTGTTTGCTTTGGCAAAATGCAATCGCAAAACGCCTTCTGCGGTTGCCCAACCGACACACGAACCGGTGGATTTTTGGTCGCCGACCTTCCACCAAGCCGCGCGTAAATCCACGCTTGCAGGCAACGCAACGGGCGCGGCGAGAATTCCCGCACCCAGAGCATTATTCAAACTCCAATCATCTTGCGTATCTTTTGAAGGAATTACATTAGCGATTCTGTTTGTATTTTTTCTAGCTGGCATATTTTTTCTCCTTATTCGTTTGCCACTGGTTGTCCTACAACCCGAGAGTCCTTAGAGTCATCGTCCCGGCGATGCCGTCAGGTACAAGTCGGTTTGCGGATTGAAACTGACGCACAGCGATCTCTGTTTTAGGCCCGAAAACACCATCAGCCTTTCCGGCAGGGATATAGCCGCGAGCGACAAGTTCATTTTGCAGGCTGCGGACGGCCTCGCCGCGGGAGCCGCGTTTGAGAAGTGCCGGCATTGGCGTATGCGGAGCGTCCGATGCTCTAGCGTGTGCCCCAAAGTCCAGGTTCCACGGTCTCGGGTCATCATAAAGGGTCTTAGTTGCCGAAATCGAAATATGAACATGGTGGTTGTGTGCGTTCTGGCCGTGATACGGCTTCCATCTGGTGATATCGCCCGTTACTGAGATTTGGCGTTCGAATATCACGTACTTGATCCTTGGGTCTCGTGCCGCCACCAGCGCAGATACCAATTCGCGTCCGTCGTGTCCGTCATTAAAGTCGCGATCAATGTCAATCGCGGTCACCACGCCAGCTGCGTTAGGATTATGGTCCGAAACGCGATTTCGATGGGCCGCATCACCGATCGAACCGTCGCTCGATTTGTCGCGATCGGGAAACGCCTCATTTATCTGTTGCCTCAACTGAATCAAACCCTTTGCTAATCTCCAACTCATTTTTTTCCTCCATTTTTATCTGATTTAGACAAATTACCCAATCGTGATCGAGTAAATCGCCGACCATTGGCCGACGCGCTGGTTCTTTTGAAAAAGACGCCGCGAAACTCAAATTTCTCTACCACCTTCGGCACCGAAAGTTTCGAGTCGGGGCTGAGACAACAAAAGTGGTGAAAAAAACAATAAAAAACGGTTTGTCGGCTAAGCGCCCATCATTTGTCCCGACTTAATATAATTAGCGAGGGTTATTTTTTTATCCATCTCATCAATGCCTGCATCCTGCAACACTTTGACGAGCCAGATTCGCCTTGTGCGTTTTTCCTCCTCAGGGACCAGTGAATCGGCTTCGATATTGAATTTTGCATCCGCTGCTAGTTTCTTCAATTCTTGAGCGTTCGCCAGTTCGGTCGTTTCGTCTCTTCTGGCTTGGATGGCGATGGCGTTGATCCGTTTGCTCACAAAACCTTTCAGCGCATCAGACAGGGCTGACAACCCAAACGGAACTTCTTGTC
>JBGSXN010000112.1:0-16333 GCA_041751355.1 Pyrinomonadaceae bacterium | reverse complement strand
TCCCGGAGCATCCCCACCGCCTGTCAAAATACCGATCTGTTTGTACATAAAACGAGTGCGTAAAGCATTCTCTATTTTACTTCACGCACTTATAAATGTGAAAAATGAGGTTTTCCCCTTGGTGATCGAGTTGCCGCTCAGCAATTATCGATTGTTCTTCGCAAACGTCGCGACCATCGATGCCGCTTGAGGCATTACCTCGATCGCCTTCAGTACCTGAGGATCGGCTTCGAGCAGTACCTGCACGCCCGCCTCATTAGAATAATTGGCCGTGGCTATTTCCTCCCGCAGTCTGCGCCTGGCATAATCGGCCTGCGCGACAATATTGCCCGTCGTCAGTCCGTTAGCCTTTTCCGCAACCGCCCAGGTTTGGAATGCCTCAAAAACGCGGTCATTTACCACGAACTCATTAGGTTCCAGCGTCTGTCTAAAGCTCTGTTTATCTACCTTAAAATTCTCTAGTCCCGCCACTTTCCCGGCAACCAACTGCCGGACAAAAAAGAAAGCTGCCTCGTTAAGGCGTCCGCGCAAAGCATCGAACCTTGCTCCCGGAACCACGACATCAGGCTCGATACCCCGCCCGCCATACAGGACCCGGCCATTGGCAGTTGTGACAGGTACACCCGCAGGTTTGGGCTTAATATCCAGCTCAGCCGAATTCACCGCTTCATCGCCATGTGTGTAGTAGTCGTAGATCGATCCGCTCGAATAATCACGCTGCAGCGACCGTCCGAACGGCGTGTAATATCTCGCCGTTGTAAGCGTCAATCCCGTTCCATAGGGCAGGCGAAAAACTCGCTGAACTAACCCCTTGCCAAAACTGTCACTGCCCACGACCAATCCGCGGGCGTAATCCTGTATCGCCCCTGCGACAATCTCTGATGCCGAGGCGGAACCGCCGTTGATCATGACCACCAGCGGGAAATTTTCAGTGCTGTTGCCGGTCGCACGCAGCTCGCGTTCTCGCTGGCTGCCGGCACCCTTGACCGAAACTACTGTCTGGCCGGCAGATACGAATTTGCTCACTACACCAATAGCCTGTTCCAGAATGCCGCCCGGATTTCCGCGCAGATCGAGAATGAGACTTTTCATTCCCTTTTTCTTAAGTTCATCTATCGCGATCGATAGCTCTTCGGCTGTGGTTTGCTGGAAACCGCCCGTCAGTCCAACATATCCGACCGAGTTGGGCAGCATAAAGAAATTTCGGACTGACGGCAGAGGAACTCCCCCGCGGACTATTTCGAATGTCAACGGGGCTGCCTCTCCGACGCGGTCGATCGTTACATTGACCTTTGACCCGCGCTCACCGCGAACGTTTCGCGAAACCTCGGCGCTCGTCCATTCTTTAGCGTCCTTACCCTCAACGGTCAAAAAGCGGTCACCATACCTAAGTCCTGCCTTGTCAGCTGGCGTGTTGGGAATCACAGATTGAATATAAACCCCGTCCCTGCGCTGAAATATCGAAACGCCGATCCCGTAAAACTGCGAAGATTGCTCTTCGTCGAGCTTGCGAAATTCGTCGCGTGTGAAAAATGCTGAATGAGGGTCGAGCGTCCAGAGCATCGCCTGCATCGAGCTATCGGTTACTTTTTCATGGTCGACCGCACCGATATACCCCTCGTCGATGACTTTTAAGGCCTCTCGATAATCGGTCATTACCTGCTCTGTGCTGGTGCCGCCGTCAGCCGATGTGCGTGCCGGGAGCCGGCCAAAAAGTCCGCCGGCCACCGCCCCTAGCACGATAACTAACCCTGCGACCAATATAATTCCCTTATTCATAAACGAGCCGTTCTCAAAGCCAAACTTCAATATAACATAGACGCTCTATGCTCATTGTGAAGTTGTTCACTACTCATCCGAGTCGCACTTAATTTACATTTGTTCGGCAAAAATTTACCATTACCTTTTTGTCTAATGAAACCTGACCTCTCAATCATTATTCCTGCCTATAACGAAGGCGATCGTATCGGCGAACCGTTGAACGTTGTAATCGAATTTCTGGCAAGCTCAAGCCCAAATTCTGAAATAATCGTCGTCGACGATGGATCGACCGATAATACCGCCGATGTCGCCAGACGCATTTTCGAAGCCTCAGCGTCTGACGCCCATCACGTGATCAGATACGAGCAAAACCGGGGCAAAGGTTTCGCGGTTCGAACGGGCCTCAAGGCTGCCGCCGCCGATCTGGCGTTGTTTTCAGATGCTGACCTGTCGACCCCCATTGATGAAATGTCAAAACTTGCGGAACCGATTCTGCGCGGCGATCACGATGTCACGTTTGGTTCGCGTGCCCTCGACCGCAGCTTGATCGGAACGCACCAACCCTGGAGCCGCGAACAGGGCGGCAAGGTGATGAACCTTATAATCCGCAAAATGTCAGGCCTTCCTTTCTACGACACGCAATGCGGATTTAAGGCATTCAATATGACAAAGTTCCGCCCCTTGCTCGACGTTATGACGATCGACCGTTTCGGTTTCGATGTCGAGTTTTTGTTCGTCGCCGCGCATAATGGCCTCAGGCTCGACGAGATCCCCGTCAGGTGGAATGACGTCGAGGGCTCGAAAGTGAGTGTCGTCCGCGATACGCGTCGGATGATCACCGAACTAATGCAAATACGCCGCAACGCCAAACGCGGCGTTTACGACAAAATTCGTACAGGATAGTCAGGATATACAAGATTTGACGGCCGGATGACATTCTTATCCTTCATCCTGGTTATCCTGTTAAAATTGCCAATATGCCCGCAAAACTCAACGTAAACATCGACCACGTAGCCACTATCCGCGAGGCCCGCAAGACCATCGAGCCGAGTATAATCACGGCTGCGGTGATCTGCGAACAGGCCGGTGCCGACGGCATCACGGTCCACCTTCGCGGTGACCGCCGCCATATCCAGGACCGTGATATCGAGCTGCTGAGGGATGTGGTTACGACGTATTTGAATGTCGAGATGGCGGCCACCGATGAGATGGTTGGCATTGCTCTTCGCACAAAGCCCGATGCGGTTTCGCTGGTCCCCGAAAGCCCTAACGAGATTACTACCGAAGGCGGGCTTGATGTGGTCGGAAATTTTGAGAACGTAAAGAATGTTGTGGAGAAACTGAAAGAGGCCGGCATCTTTGTCAGCATTTTTCTCGATCCGGATAGCGAACAGATCGAAGCAGCAAACGGCGTCGGTGCTCAGCAGGTCGAACTCTGCACCGCCGAATACGCCGAAATGACCTTAAGTTCACGAGCCGCTCACGGCGAAGGTGCTGAAAAAGCCTCCGCCGAAGTCGAGCGCATTCAGCGAGCCGCAGTCCACGCCAAGAGCCTCGGCCTCATCGTCGCCGCCGGCCACGGCCTTACCTACCGCAACGTCGGAGCCCTCGCCGCCATCCCCGAAATAGCCGAATTCAACATCGGCCACAACATTATCAGCCGCGCGGTTTTCGTTGGATTGAACCAGGCTGTAAGAGAGATGATCGAGGCTATTGCAGTTTAGTTTTTCGGTTTGTTAACCTTCGCCTCCGCTATCTTCATTTCGAGCTTTTCAGTTTCAGCTTTACTCACGGGTTCAATCAGGGCCTGCAGCTTCGGGAGCACTGCGCTGATAAATCCCTTCTGTGCCTCAGCGGATAACCTTGGCAAGAATCGGGCTACCTTCTGTCCTGTCGGGGTCTTGTAAAAGGCAATAATCTCTGTTAGTTCCGGCTCCGTAAAGGTAGAGTCATATAGACTGAAAATGACATGCTCAGATAATTTGTTCAATACCTCTCGGTTAGCGAAAAAGTCCTTAGCGATTTTATCAATACGCGTATAAGCCGCATTGGCCTCGATCATCATTTCCTTCTTCTGAGACTCTGAAAGATCGGGGTCTTTTTCTACGATTGAATTCAGTGATTGTCGGACATCCTCTGTAGAAAGATTGATAGACAAATTGACCTGATCGGCGCCGGTGAGTTGCCGAAACTGTAGTATCAAAGATTGTTTCTGCGTCGATTCCTGAGCTTGGCCCAAAATCGCAAAGCTACTTAACATCAACAGGATGGGAAAAAGTGCTAGATTTCGCATAATTAGTCGGTTGCCTTTTTGTATAGAATAAAACAGGATCAAATTAACCCTTTCAACGCTTGCCCTGTATAAGATTTCTTCACCCTCGCCACCTCTTCCGGCGTGCCGGTTGCGACTATTTTGCCGCCGCCGGAGCCGCCTTCGGGGCCGAGGTCGATGATGTAATCGGCGGATTTGATGACATCGAGGTTATGTTCGATCACGATAACGGTGTTGCCGGTGTCGACGAGTTGTTGGAGGACGTCGAGCAGTTTGTGAACGTCTGCGAAGTGGAGGCCAGTAGTGGGTTCGTCGAGAATATAGATCGTTTTGCCGGTAGCTCGTTTCGAGAGTTCTTTAGCCAGCTTGATCCGCTGTGCTTCGCCGCCTGAAAGGGTGGTCGACGATTGGCCGATCTTGATATAGCCGAGGCCGACATCGAGCAGGGTCGAAAGTTTTTGCTTGATCGCGGGGATGTTTTCGAGCAGCGGCAGGGCATCCTCGATCGTCGTGTCGAGCAGGTCGGCGATCGAGAGCCCTTTGTACCTGACGGCGAGCGTTTCGCGGTTATACCTGTGACCGCGGCAGACGTCGCAGGTCACATAAACGTCGGGGAGAAAATTCATCTCGATCCGCTTAAGGCCGCCTCCCTCGCAAGCCTCGCAGCGGCCGCCCTTAACATTAAATGAGAAACGCCCGGCCTTGTATCCCCGAGTGCGTGATTCAGGGAGCATTGCGTAAAGCTCACGAAGTGGAGTAAACAGCCCGGTGTATGTCGCCGGATTCGATCGGGGAGTTCGGCCGATCGGCGTCTGGTCGATCTCGATGATCTTGTCTACGAGTTCCAGCCCCTCGATCGAATCGTGTTCGAGCGGCTCGACGGCGGATTTGTAAACGTGCCGATACAACGCCGGATAAAGGATCTCTTCTACCAGCGTGGATTTGCCCGAACCGGAAACACCGGTAACTACTGTGAGAAGGCCGAGCGGGAATTCGGCATCTATATTCTTCAGGTTATAGGCCCGGGCACCCTTCACCTTGATCCGGCTTCCATTCGGAAGCCGCCGGAGGTCTGGAACGTCGATCTTCAACTCGCCGCTCATATATTTGCCGGTAAGAGATCTAGGCTCTGCCTCGATGTCTGCCGGAGTCCCAATGGCGATGACCTCGCCTCCGTGCGTACCGGCGAGCGGGCCCAGGTCAACGACATAATCAGCATGCTCGATGGTCTCCTGATCATGCTCAACGACCAGCACGGTATTTCCGAGATCGCGAAGGGCGTGCAGGGTTTCGAGCAGCCGCTGGTTGTCCCGCGGGTGGAGCCCAATGCTCGGCTCGTCCAGGACATAAAGCACGCCGCGTAGCTGTGAACCGATCTGCGTCGCCAAGCGAATGCGTTGGCCTTCGCCGCCGGACAGACTCGCGGATGGCCGGTCGAGTGTTAGGTAGCCGAGGCCGACAGCGTCAAGAAATCTCATCCGGTCCCTGATCTCTTTCAGAACCAGGCCCGCGATCTTTTCATCCCGAAGGCTGAGTTTGATTGTGTCAAGTTTTTTTACGGCATCCGAGATCGGCATTCGCGTATAGTCGCCTATGCCGAGGCCGTTCACCCTGACGGCAAGACTCTCGGGCTGCAACCGGCGGCCCTCGCATTGTGGACAGGGGATCGGGGCGATCAGTTCCTCGAGCGCGGTCTTGATCTTCTCCGACGGCGGGTTCTCGATACGTTCCCGCATTGCCCGCATCGCTCCCCGCCAATCGCGTTCGAATTTATAGTCGCCGTGCTTGAACGTGATCCGCCGCTTTGTCCCGTGCAGGAATGCATCGCGGATCTCCTGTGGCAGATCATTAAAATTCACCTCGAGCCACTCGCTTGGTTCTTCACCGAATACAAGATTCTTCAGCTTCCTGAGCTTGGAACGCTTTCTCGCTTTTTCTTTTCCGGTTGGAGGTTCCAGCGGGTCACCCGCCGTAAATTTTTCGATGATCGCCACAAGGGCCGAACGCAGAAATGTCGCTCCCGATTTATCGACGCCGCTGAGAAAATCGATTTTGCCGGCCGGCACGTCCCCGTTGGGGATGATCTTGCCCGCGTCGATCTCCATAACGGTGCCGATACCCTGGCATCCTTTGCAGGCACCGAAATTGGAGTTGAATGAGAACGACCGCGGTTCGAGCGTGGCGATATTGATGCCGCAATCGACACACGCCATTTTCTCTGAGTAGAGCTTTTCTTCGCCATCCACGATCGATATCAGAACCGCACCGCCGGTTAACTTTAACGCGGTTTTTACCGATTCGGCCAGACGTTCGCGAACGCCGTCCTTCATCAGCAGCCGGTCAACAACAACCTCGATCGTGTGATTGCGGCGTTTGTCTAGAATGATCTCTTCGTCGAGCTGCCTGATCTCGCCATCGATCCGCGCCCTGATAAACCCGTCTTTATGGAGCTTCTCGAGTTCCTTTTTGAATTCGCCTTTGCGGCCGCGGACGATCGGGGCCATTATCATTACTCGCTCGCCGTCAGGCAGGTCGGCGACGCCCGCTATGATCTGATCTACCGACTGGCGCGTGATCGGAGCACCGCACTGATGACAATGCGGCTGGCCGATCGACGAGAATAACAGCCGAAGGAAATCGTAGACCTCGGTAACGGTGCCCACAGTCGAACGCGGTGATCGCGAAACGGTTTTCTGCTCTATCGAGATCGCGGGGCTGAGCCCCTCGACCGAATCCACATCCGGTTTTTCGAGCTGGTCCAGAAACTGTCGGGCATAGGCCGAGAGCGATTCGACATATCGACGCTGCCCCTCGGCATAGATCGTATCGAACGCAAGCGAAGATTTGCCCGAGCCCGACAGACCGGTTATGACCACGAACTTGTCTCGCGGTATATCGACGTCGATGTTTTTTAGATTATGCTGCCGCGCTCCGCGGACCGAGATCTGTTTAATACTCATTACAGACGAAAATCCTGCCCATAGCCGAAACGAGTATCTTATCAAATCCGGAGCAATGCGAACAAAGGTGAGGTGGCCGTCAAGGATTTTGCTAACCCAGCTTTTCGTTTACAAATGTAAATATAGCCGTCGCGATGCTCACGACGATAAATGTGGCAATGGCACGCCAGACGGCGTCAGATTCGGTAAACTGCCATATGGCTAGAATGCAGAGCACGGTACAGGCGACCAGGGAAGTGGTGATGACGAAAAAGGCGATCCAGCGGACCATCTGCGGGTTGATAACGCCGCGGCTCTCGGTTTTAAGCTTGACCACGACGTCTGTGTCATCCCTCTGCATTGGCCCATTATAACAAATTTAATACAGCCCAAAGCGAAACGGCGGAGATGACCACCCAGAGGATCACACCCTGAATGAGCGGCCGGGATCCCACGTTTTTGAGCATTTTACGCGATAGACTCGCTCCGATCAGAAATAGCGTAACGATCATCCCTGCTTTTCCAAGATTTACCAGCGAATCAAAGATACTCGGAAATACCGTTGAGGAACCGTAGGTGCGAACCGCTGCGGCCAGGAGGAATAAAAGGATAAACCAGGGAAAGCTGCTCCCCGTTCGCTCCCCGCTTACGCTCTTGCGAAAGAGAAATGCAAACATCAACGCCACCGGAACGATCCAAAGTGCCCTTACCAGCTTCACAGTTGTGGCGATCGCGAGGGCCTGGCTGCCATAGGTTCCGGCTGCCCCAACAACGGAGCTGGTATCGTGGATCGCGATCGCTGCCCAAATTCCAAATTGCCCTTGTGTGAGCCCGACGGCATGACCCAAAAACGGAAACACAAAAAGCGCGACGGCATTCAGGACAAAAACGGTCCCGAGCGCAACCGACATCTCATCCGGATCAGCCTCGATCGACGGCCCGACCGCCGCGATGGCACTCCCGCCGCAGATGGCGGTGCCTGACGAGATCAATGCCGAAGTTTTCGGCCTAACAAACAGGAGTTTCCCGACAAAGTAACCGAGCAGCAGCGTGCCAAATATGGTTGCGATAGTGAAAAGTATTCCGTCTTTTCCGGCTTGGTACACGGCCTGCAGGTCCATGCCAAACCCGAGCAGTACGACCGATGCCTGAAGGAGGTATTTCGTAGGGGTGCCGCTGAGTTTGGGATAAGGCGTCCCGATCGTGAAAGCGATCACAATACCCAGAGCGAGAGCAAGCGGCGGCGAGCCGAACGGACTCAGACAAAACAGGCCGGCCGTTATAAAGAGAAGTTTTTGCCAGGACATTAATGGTTCGCTGGGCTCCGTATGATCAAGCTTTTGCCTTACCCTGGTTCGCTACCGCTTCCTGTGCGGCTTTTATTGCTTCGGCATCGCCGAGATAATAGCTGCACAGGGGTTTCAGGTTTTCGTCTAAATCGTAAACGAGGGGAATGCCGGTAGGAATGTTCAAACTGACAATTTCTGAATCCGGAATGCTATCCAAATATTTGACCAGTGCCCGAAGGCTATTGCCATGGGCTGCGATTATCAGGCGTTGGCCTGCTTTCACTTTTGGCAATATCTCAGCCTCGAAATACGGAACGACCCGGTCTACGGTGTCCTTCAAACACTCGGCACTAGGGAATTTACCGGCCTCGATACTGCAGTAACGCGGTTCCTTGCCCAGATAACGTTCGTCAGTTTCCTCAAGGGCACCGGGCGGAACGTCATAGCTGCGTCGCCAGGTCAATACCTGCTCCTCGCCATATTGGGCTGCTGTTTCAGCCTTATTCAAACCCTGTAGAGCACCGTAATGACGCTCGTTTAGCAGCCATGATTTCGTTTCAGGTATCCACATCAGATCCATCTCATCGAGAATGATCCATAATGTCCTGATTGCCCGCTTGAGCACCGAAGTATAGGCTTCGTCGAACGAATAGCCCTCAGCCTTTAACAATTGGCCCGCGGCCCGCGCCTCTTCGCGCCCTTTTTCAGAAAGATCGACATCTTTCCAGCCGGTAAAGCGGTTCTCCTTATTCCATTGGCTCTCGCCGTGCCGGATCAATACGAGTTTGTACATATTTCGAACGCCGGCATTCTGCCGGCAGCTTTACCTATTATTCAACAGTTTCTTCGCCTCGCCAACAAGGTAGAGCGAACCAGTGATGAGGATCAGCCCGTCATCACTCACCAATGACCTTGCCATTTCGATTGCTTCCTCTACCGTGCCGGTCTTAACGATACGGGTTGGGTCGATGTTATCGTGCGCTACTGCGGCAAGTTCATTGGGCGACATTGCGCGAGAATTCGACGGTTGGGTCAGAACAATCTTTTCCACCGTCGGCCATAGTATATTTACGATCTCACGGACATTCTTATCACGCATCATACCGAAGACAAGGATTATCGGCTTATCCCTATAGAATTCGTCGAGATGATCCGACAACGCCTGGGCACCGCCGACATTATGCGCTCCGTCGAGAAGAATGTTTGTTTCGAAACGTTCAAGACGGCCGGGATACGAAGCTGTTTCGATCCCGATAACGATGTCGTCCTCAGAAAGCTTAAACCCGTGCTCCCCGAGCATTTCGGCCACGGCGATCGCAAGAGCAGCATTCTCGAACTGATGTCGGCCGAGCATATTCCAAAGCAGCAGATTGCTATAACTGGAGCGTTCCGTGGTGATCGAGCCGACCAAAGCTGGAGCTAAATCCCTATGTTTTTTGATCTTAATATCCGTCGAGGCCCACGCCGGATCGACGCCAACCTCTCGGCAGCGGCCGATGAGGACCTGTTTTACCGCCCGACTCTGATGAGTTAGAAACACGTTCGAGTCCTGCCGAATAATCGCCGCTTTCTCTGCGGCGATCTCTTCGATCGTCTCTCCTAGATACTCCTGATGGTCGAGATCGATCCGCGTTATTGCGGCTATCTCGGCGTTAGCTGCGGTTGTTGCATCCAGTCTGCCTCCCAGACCGGTTTCGAGAATGGCGAGCTCGACCTTCGATTCGGCAAATGCCAGGAGAGCGATCGCGGTTACCTGCTCAAAAAATGTCGGAGTGTATTCAATACGCTTGGCGGACACCAGGGATTCGCTCGTCTTTCGTACTACGCTCGCCAAGCTGGCAAATTCATCTTCGCTGATATCAACACCATTGATCCTGATCCTTTCAGTTATGGAAACCAGATGCGGCGATGTATAAACGCCAGTACTTATGCCCGCCCGGTTGCAGATCGAATCAAGAAAAGCACACACCGAGCCCTTGCCGTTGGTGCCGGCGACCTGGACTTTGAGATATTTTTCGTGGGGATTTCCCAGTTCGGCAAGGAGCGTTCGAATATTATCGAGCCCCAACTTCATGGCGGAAACCTCGTTTCCGAGCGAGAGCAGATATTCGACCGATCGTGAGAAATCCATTGTCGGCGGGTACCTTACCTACTTTCAGCCTGGAATCTTTTCGCCCTTGAGCTGCTTGGCTAGTATACGGCGGTGATAATTTACCTGACCCAGATGGTAATTCAGATGTGTTTCCAGATGCACAAGGAAAAAGCCCGTGGTCATGGGCTCGCCGAATACCTCGATCGGATAATTTCGCGAAAGATCGTCATCGGTCAAACCTGCGAGGGTCCTTTTTACGATCGCACGTGTTTCATCGATCGCCAATACCAGATCTTCGCGAGGAACGTCACGGTCTGAGAATTCCCGGTCCCGATCCCTTACGTAATCGGACCCATCCAGGATCGCACCCAAAAAGTGTTTGAGGTTTCCGACAATGTGCAGAGTCAGATTGCCCGCCGAATTTTTTATATCGCCATCGATGAGCCAAAGGTCAGTTGCGTTCGAATACTGCTCGATCTCGCACTTCAGCTTTGCGAGGTCGCGTTCGTAGAGTTCGATGAGAATCTGGGTCAGCATAGGTCAAGCGGCGAGTGACTTATTCATCATAAACGCAAGTACACGAATAATTGTATCGCGAATTTGGCGGCGGTCGACGACCATATCGACCATTCCGTGCTCGAGCAGAAATTCGCTGCGCTGAAAACCCTTCGGCAGCTTCTGCCTGATCGTCTGCTCGATGACACGCGGCCCGGCAAATCCTATTAGTGCTTTCGGTTCCGCAATTATTACATCGCCGAGCATTGCAAAACTCGCCGTGACGCCGCCAGTGGTGGGATCGGTCAATACAGAGATAAACGGCAGCCGTGCATCATCGAGCCGGGAAAGTGCTGCCGAGATCTTGCCCATCTGCATCAGGCTCAGAGTGCCCTCCTGCATGCGGGCCCCACCTGATGCCGAATAGATGACAACGGCACCGCGGTTCTCAACAGCCCGTTCGATCAGCCGTGTGATCTTTTCGCCGACAGCCGAGCCCATCGATCCGCCAATGAATGACATATCCATTGCTCCCGCATAAACGAGATGGCCGCCAACCATTCCGGAGCCCGAAACTATGGCCTCCGGCAGGCCGGATACGGCTTTCGCTTGTTCGATCCGGTCTTTATATGGCTTGGAATCGACAAATTCTAACGGATCTCCTGAGGTTACTTCTTCGTCGAGCTTTTCGTATTTCCCGTCATCAAAAAGGTCATTCAGGCGGCCGGTGGCTGAATATCGGAAATGATATCCACAATGCGTGCAGACCTCGTTCGATTCGGTCAATTCACGTTTATACAGCGGGTTTTCGCATTCGGGGCATTTTACAAAAATGCCCTCTGTCCGGACGATCTGCTCCTCGTCGTCACCCTGCTCGTCGATCTTCGGCCTGTCTCTGCGGAACCATGACATAAATTCAGTGGTCGGTAGTCAGTGGTCGGTTGTCAGAGGTCCGTTAGAACGTTTAGTCAACCACCGATTTTGTTCATTTAAAATTAAGGTTATCACACGGCAAGAAGGTTTGTCGCCACCGACTGGAGAGGCAAGCATCCCTGCTTGCCAGCGGTTGCAAACCGCCTACGCTGGTTCGGTTCAATCGACTCGCATAAACGCATTACACTGCAGAAGCTGCGGCGTGGCAAGCAAGGATGCTTGCGCTCCAGTCATCGCAAAACGTCGAGCATCTGTGAATGTATCAAACCGTTGCTCGCAACGATCGGCGGATGATAAATGTCGAATTTTGCATTGTCATAGCCGGTAACAACGCCGCCGGCTTCTTCGATCAGCAATAAACCCGCGGCCATGTCCCAGGGGTTGAGCCCTTCTTCCCAAAACCCGTCAAATCGTCCGCAGGCAACATAGGCCATATCTATCGCCGCGGAACCGTCACGCCTGACTCCTCGTGATCGCAGCAGGAAGTCGGTCAGATGCCTCGCAAAATCGTCCCGCCGTTTGAAATCATAAGGGAATCCCGTAACGATCAAGGCGTCGGACAGATTTTCGTTGTCCGACACTCTGATCGGCTTTCCGTTCAGGCTCGCCCCGCGGCCCCGCTCGGCAGCAAACATCTCATTCCGTGTAGGGTCGAATGTCACGCCCAAAACGATCTCGCCGTCATGTTCAAGTGCCAGCGTTACGCAAAAGCACGGATAGCCGTGGGCGTAATTCGTCGTTCCGTCCAAAGGATCGATGATCCATTTCCAAGTGTTATCGCCGCCGATGACCACCGCATTCCCGGCCTCCTCTGCCAGGATCGAGTGTTTCGGATAATAGGACTTTATCCTTTCAATGATCAATTCTTCCGAAGCCAGGTCCGCCTCTGTAACGAGGTTAATGTCCCCTTTCATCGAGATATTGATCTTACGACCGAATTTTTCGAGCAGAATCTGCCCTGCATCACGGGCCAATTCGATTGCAAAATTAAGCATTAAGAAGATTTAACCATAAAGGAAGATCTAACCACAGAGAGCACCGAGCACACAGAGATCCCTGAATGTGGCCCCCGTGTACTCTGTGGTTTAATTCTTAGCGGAAGAAAATATCCACATAATCCGTTGCTTCATCGCATGGATTATCCATTTGCTGGAGGCGCCAGTATTTTCGGGTGCCGGTGATGCGAAAGTTTAGTATGCCTTTACGTTCACATGGCAGGCCGCCGTTAATGTGGTCGATCTGGGTGATTATGGTGCCGTCAAATGTGAACTGCTTTGCGTCGACCTCGGTAATTACACCATCAACCGATACAAAATTTGTCGACTTTCGCTGATCCTGGCGGCCTTTTAGATACATCACGCCGGCCTTTTCGGTAACCCGTGCGATACCGAAATAATCCCAGCCTATCCACTGCAGCGAGATCTTATGCCTGCCCATCAGCATTTGTTTGGCCTTTTTATCCCTTACAATCGTGCGTTCCTGAGCGAAGGCAGCACCGGCCGCAAATGCAAGAATACAAAGCCCCAAAAATATCCGTTTCAACATACTATTTCTTCATCCTCCGACTCACTATCTCGAGAAACTCGCGGACGTGTGTATCCCAAAATGGCCAGGTGTGGCCCCCAGGGTGTTGGCGGTATTCGTGCGGCACTTTTTTCTCTACCAGCAGGGCAACAAAATCTCGATTATTTTCGATCAAAAAATCCTCTGTACCGCATGATTGGTAAATGAATGGGAGCTGTTTCTTTGCCTCGGGCGTCAGTTCGCGAATCAAGGCAAAGATGTCGTTTGCTCGTCGGGTTTCGCTATTTGCCGCCCCGAATACCGCTGACATAGATTTGCCGATCGCCCCGGCATTCGATTCGTTATAACCAGCGGCTCCAAGGGCTCCGCTGAACGATCCGACTGTCGAGAACATCTGCGGGTATTTCAGCCCGAATTTTATGGCTCCGTAACCGCCCATAGACAGGCCCGCTATAAAACGATTGTCACGGTCCGCTATCGTCCTGTATTTCTTATCGATCTCGGGAATCAGCTCTTTGACAATATAGCTCTCGTATTTGTCATTCGGGACGGTCGCCGCATCGGTGTACCAGCCGTTATTGCCCTCCGGGGTGACAATTATGAATGAATGTTCGAGCGCGTACTCGGCAACCCGCGTCCTATCAGTCCAATTATCATAGTGTCCGGTCAGGCCGTGCAGAAGGTAGATCACCGGAAACCTTACCTCGGGGCTGGACTTATAATTTGCCGGAACGATCACCCTGTACGGCATCTCTCGGGCCATAAGTGAACTGGCGAGTTTTAGGGTGACAGTTTCAGCTTTCGCATTTGCTTCAGGTGAGCTCTGGGCAAATGAAAGCTGGAAGCTCAGCAGCAAAACTGCTAAAGAAAAGAGATAACTCAATCGGATCGATCTGGTTCTATGCATATGTTTTACCCAAATACCTTTCCAAACCAGCCTTTATCCTCTTCCTCTTTATCCGCGATCAGCGTTAGTTCGCCGGCATCCAGCCATACGCCTGAGCATTTATCGCATACATCGATAATGATCTTTTCAAAATCCGTTTCGATCAGTGTGCCATCGCATTTTGGGCATTTGATCTCAAGGCTTTTTGCACTTTCGCCCTCGATCCTTTCCTTCATTTTAGCGATCAGTTTCTGCTCTTTACGTCGAAAATACTCATTCTCGAGTGCTTGTCCGCGGTCTTCCAGATCAATTGGCATAAATATAATTTCTCCTGTATTTAACTCTCTGTCTTGTGTATTGAACGCATGCGCTGACGGGCCCTTTTTGAACGCCTTATAGTATTGCGGCGTTTCAGGCTGCTCTCGGCCCAGTCGGAAACCTGTTTTAGCGGGTGCCATTCGAATTTTTCGAGCGGCAGCACCTCGCTGGATGCATCTCTGAATTTTAGCGTACTGAATGCCACAATAAATATCACCAGATTAAAAAGCGCCCCAACGGTTATAACCAGCCACCCCGGAGCCAGGCCCACCTGTGCCCGCTGGAAGAGTATCTCCCAAAACACGCGTCGGTCGGCATCCGAGGTCGTCGGTATCGGCGAAGGGTGAATATAGATCTTTAGTGCCCATGACAAGGCGAGCAGGATAAATATCCATAGATAATTTGCACGCAGCCGTCGGCCGACGGCCTCCCACACGCGGATCGTAAAGTGCGGAGTGATCAGGTCCGCCGCAATGTGCTCGGCCCATTCCTGGTCGGGCGGGATAGTTCCATGCGATAACATCGGTGCGAAGTAACCGGTCTCGAGCACCCTCACACGATTGGCCCACACCTCGTAGTAACGGTACCGGCGGGCCTCCATAAACAGAAAGATCGACACCAGGATCGTATTTATCGGAATCGCAAAATGCGGATTATCGGGCGAACTGAATACAAATGAAAGCGTGGCACCGGCAGTAATTACGGCCCAGTTGGTTGTTGCATCGAGCCGGCTTCGCCATACATTCGACCGCTGTATCTCACCTCGATAAAAGTGGGCCATCGCCATGTTAAACTCGGCGGGCAGCAGCTTTTGCGGGATCTGCGTGGGCGATGTTTTCGGTTTCTGGCTCCGCTTGTGGACCTCTTCGGCAAAGGCGCGAAAGGACTGCGGCACTTTCGAAGTGTGTATTTCGTCTTCCGCTGTTTGCGTTCCGGAACGAACCTCTTCGTTCATAGGTTTACTGAGATTCTCTCGTCCGAAGGGGGAAAGCTCTTGAACCTCGATTTTTACATTTTAGGTACGCGGATGCAAGATTATGCCCCGTCGGATAAACTCATATTCGAATGCACGAACACGATGAAAACTGGATGTGGCGGGCGATCGGCGTGGCCCGTGAGGCCGCCGAGATCGGCGAGGTGCCCGTCGGAGCTATCGTTGTCGACAGCGAAGGCAGAATCCTGGCCGCCGAATCTAACCGCACCATAAAAAACATCGATCCCACAGCCCATGCCGAGATCCTGGCTCTCCGGACCGCGGCTCTGCGTGTTGGCAATTACCGCCTTACGGGCTCAACGGTTTACACCACGATCGAACCCTGCGCCATGTGTGCCGGTGCACTCGTCAACGCCCGCGTCGCACGACTGGTTTACGGGGCCCGAGACGAAAGATTCGGCGCGGTCGAAACCCACTTTCGGATCTGCAGCAGCCTGGACCTAAATCATCGCCTCGAAATTACCGGCGGCGTGCTCGCCGATAATTGCCGCTCCCTGATGCAGGAATTCTTTCGCGCCCGCCGAACATAGCACCGAACCCGCCCGCCAACTTGAATAAACCGCCATCCAACCGTTAGAATCAAAGGTTCGCGCGGAGAGGTGCGAGAGTGGTTGAATCGGGCAGTCTCGAAAATTGCTGTACCTTTACGGGTACCGTGGGTTCGAATCCCACCCTCTCCGCCAGTTTGCTGTTGTTTGAGAATTTATAGTGTGATCCGTCCGGCTTTATAAAATAAACGTTTTGGAGGATACGCGTTATGCCTAATGCAAAGAGGTTATCAGCCGAGTTTATCGGAACGCTTTGGCTCGTTCTCGGGGGATGCGGGAGCG
>JBGSXN010000111.1:0-12282 GCA_041751355.1 Pyrinomonadaceae bacterium | reverse complement strand
TTTCGGGTGGAGCGAGGGAAATCCGCTAATGTACCTTGCCAGGTATATCTTATTTGGGGAGGGCGACACTGCACCGGTGACCCGCGAGATCCTGAGACAAGCAGAGGACGATCCCGAGATGCGGCCGAATGTACACGTTGGCGGTTAGGACGAGTGTCCGTTTGTGCCTGCCGAATTAGAGTTGATAGTCAAGAAGCAAGCACGACAGTAGACGGGGCGCCCCTGACAAGGATAAAAAGGCACGGTCGTCTCCGTCTCGCATCGAGCACAGTTGGCACGAACTTCGATTCGGTGACGCTGCCCGGTCGTCCTGGCGAGTTCAATCGCTTCGAGGCGGTTGTTTTTTGCTTTTTTACAGGCTTTGCAGCGTTTAGGAGGATTTCGGAGTTCTTTGTCGCGGAAGAATATCTGTTCTCCGACGGTCCAGACAAAGTCCTCATGGCAATCAATGCATGGGATCGACTTGTCTTGGAATTCGGCTTCGATCGCGGGCTGCCCAGTACTTAGTGCCGTGGTCGTTTCGAATTCTTCTGACATAATCAATAAACCCCAATTCCTGTACGATACTTCGGGAATATATCTTTAATGTAGTAGATTCTACAGGGGAGTCTAGCCCTAAAATTACTGTCCGCTTTTAGCGGAGGCGATGTTTTTGACCTTACAACTATCGCTTTTCTGTGTCAAGACGAGGGCCGTAACCGTTGAGGACTTAGCTATGAAGGTACTTGTTGTTGGGTCTGGCGGGCGTGAACATGCTGTCTGCACAGCCTTTTCCAAAAGCTCACGAGTTAATCATATATTTTGCGCAAGCGGCAACGCGGGTATTGCCGAAATTGCTGAGTGCATCGATATTAAGCCCACGGAGATCGATCGTTTAGCGGCATTTGCCCGTACAGGTAAGGTGGATCTGACCTTTGTCGGCGGCGAAACCTCGCTGGCCCTTGGAATTGCCGATGAATTCAATGCCAAAGGGCTTCCCATCATAGGACCTGGGAGCGCCGCGGCCCGGCTGGAATCAAGTAAATCCTTTGCAAAGGCATTTATGATGAAGCATGGGGTCCCTACCGCGACTTATGTTGTCGCCGCCTCCGCCACAATGGCCATCAGATCGCTCGAAGAGGGCGAAATGGGTGATGAGTCGACTCCCTTAGTTGTAAAGGCCGACGGGCTTGCAGCGGGCAAAGGCGTTGTTATCGCCGCGAACCGGCAAGATGCAGTCGACGCCATCACAAAAATGTCCGACTTGGTTGGTGCCGAAGCCGCCGAAAAGATCGTGCTCGAGGAATTTCTTAGTGGCAATGAGGTTTCGCTGATGATGTTTGCGGATGGGAAAGACTTTGCCCTAATGCCGCCCACCCGCGATCACAAACGTATAGGTGAGGGTGACACCGGCCCAAACACCGGCGGGATGGGCACGATAACCGACTCGTCACTTTTGAGCGACTCGGAGATCCGCGAGATCACCGATACGATGATCCGCCCGACACTGCTGGGTTGTATTGATGAAGGCATGCCGTTTCGCGGCGTGCTTTTTCTCGGGCTGATGATGACCTCATCAGGCCCGCGGCTGCTCGAATACAATGTTCGATTCGGTGATCCTGAAACCCAGGCTATTCTGATCCGGCTCGATACTGATCTGGTGGATATTTGCGAAGCGATGATCCGCGGGACCCTTTATGAGACACCGATCTACTGGCAAGAGGGTAGCTCCGCCTGCGTAGTGCTCGCTTCTCGGGGTTACCCCGGTCGCCCTTCGACAGGTGATATTATCAATGGCATTGACGATGCCCGAATGATAGACGGTGTGGAAGTTTTTCACGCAGGAACTGCCCGTGATGTCGATGGCCAAGTCAGAACGGCCGGCGGACGGGTACTCGGCGTCACAGCCACAGGCCCGGACATCGACGCCGCACTGAAAAAGGCATATGCCGCCGCCGAAAAGATCAGTTTCGAAGGAATGCAGTATCGCCGCGATATTGGCAAGACGGCCGGGGCCCGATAATTCGGCCATTCGATCACTTCGGGACGGCCGCGAAAATATAAGCGATATCTGCGTACATTCCCACCCATTGTTCCTCGTGCTTTAGATGGGCTTACTTTAAGTTCAATTAATACAACAATTTTCTAAGCCATTTTCTTGGCACGCCTCTTGCGACTTTATTTAATGAAATCGGATTTCTTATAGAGTATTTGGAGGAAGAGCTTTCCTCCGATCGCGAGTAGGGAGACGAATTATGGCAAAGTTGAATACAAAATACATGGGGCTCCATCTTCGGTCCCCGCTCGTTGTTTCGGCGAATCCGTTATCGCAAAAGCTCGAAAATATTGTTGCGATGGAGGATGCGGGAGCCGGCGCGGTCGTCTTGTTTTCACTCTTTGAGGAACAGATCCGCCAAGAAGCCGCCTATCATTCGAACATTGGAGGCAAGGCTTCCGGCGAATCGATCGATGGATCGGACCCCGTCGCGGGCGTTGAACATTACACGGTTGGGCCGGACAAATACCTAAACCTAATTCGCCATGCAAAAGATCGTGTTGATATTCCGATCATCGCCAGTTTGAACGGAGTGACGCCCGAAGGCTGGATCGAATATGCCCGCGAGATCGAACAAGCCGGAGCTGACGCGTTAGAATTAAATGTTTACTTTATTCCGGCCGATATTAGCCAGACATCTGCCGAGGTCGAGCAGAGATATCTGGACATAGTTACTCTGGTCAGGGAAACGGTGAGTATCCCCCTTGCGGTCAAGATGAACCCCTACTTTTCATCGGTCGGGAATTTCGCCGAAAAACTGCGGCTTGCAGGTGCCGATGGCCTCGTCCTCTTTAACCGGTTTTATCAACCGGACTTCGATACCGAGGATCTGGTCGTAGTTCCAAACCTTGAGTTGAGTCACACGGCTGAGATACGGCTGCCTCTGCTGTGGATAGCGGTACTCTTTGGACGTGTGCCTGTATCACTTGCCGCAACAACCGGAATAGGCGGAGCCCGCGAACTGATCAAATACATCCTTGCGGGCGCCGACGTTGGAATGTGCGCGTCTTCGCTTATGCGTCACGGCATACCGTGGATCAAAGAAACTCTTGCAGATTTCAAACTATATATGCAGGATATGCCATTCGATTCGATCGACGCATTTAAAGGCTCGATGAGCCAACAGCATATTGCCGATCCAACAGCCTACGAGCGGAGTAATTATATACAGATACTCGAGGGCAAATCTTACAAATAGACCGTCACCCTTTCCGTTCGAAAAATAAATTGATTATTTTCCAGATCCGGGAGTGGGTTGTACCAACTTTGGCGCTCCGCCCACCACATAGCTGTCTCGGGCGCGTATCAGTAGATTTGGGCGTTCTACGCGGACCTTAATGGACTTCCGCTGGCCTCGCTGACCTTCTTCTTTTGGCACGTAACCGATGTTATATTGACGGCGGAGTTCCTCGGCGATCCCTTCAAAAGCTCTTATCAGGCCGCCGGGTGTGGCCTCGGGACGGAAAACGCGGCCGCCGGTGGCTCCGGCTAGATCTTCTAGATACCGCCGACCTAGCGCATACTCTTCGGCTGAGACTCCTGTCATTATGGTTCCGCTGAAAATGTCAGGAAAACGCCCGCCCGTATTTTGGGGGCGATTGTCCATATAGGTGTTGTAATAGATCGGGAATATCAGCGAATCGGCTTCTTCGGCATATTGCAATGTGCTGTCGTAGCTATTTCTGCGTGACGTGGTGTCAACGCCGTCGGTAAATAGCACAACCGCTTTGCGTCCCTGTATAGGAGCCAATTGTTTTCGAACGGCTTCGTCCACCGCGTTGTATAGCGAGGTGCCATTGCCAAAATCCGCTTTTCTGATCGCTTTGTAGATCTTTTGCCGGTCGTTGGTGGCCTTTGCCAGAACCTTCACGCTCGAATCGAATTCAATAACGATCACACTATCCTGAGGTTTCAACTGATCGACAAATGCGATAGCCGCCCGTTGTATTTCTTCTATCTTGTACGCGGTCGACGGGCTAACGTCGATCAGGAGAGCGACGGTAAACGGCTTATCGGTTGTGCCGAAATACGCGATCTCCTGTTCGACACCGTCCTCAAAGATTTTAAATTCTGTTTGCCTGATATTCGGAATGTAAAGACCATTCCGGTCAAAAACCGAAACCGGGATAGTGATGAGATTTGTCTCAATGCGTAATAGCTCGCCGTCGTCAGTGTCGGGGAGGGTTTCTTCAGTCGTGACCGGTACGATTGCCGGCTCGGCCGTGGGTCTGTTTGGCCCGAGACCGATACCTGGAAATCTCTCTGCCACGGGCGCTGTTCGCCGAGGCTGGGGTTTTGATTCCGAGTATTGTGGAGTCACGTCTCTAGATGTAGTTTGGGGTGTTGGCGTAGGAGCCGCACGCCTGCCTGACTGGGCAGGCAGACTGAGAACACTTAACGACAGACAAAGCACCACGGTCAAAAACCTGGACATAAAAAGATTCCCCTCAAGCAGTATGACGCCAAGAATGAATCTTTTGATGCTTAAAGGCGTTCGCCGGTTTGTTAATTTTAAGAAAAACTGGCTACAAGCGTCGCGATCATGAATCCGAGCATGATCGCGACTACGGACCAACCCCCGATCTGCAGCCATAGCGGATGGGCGTAATCGCCCATGATAGCCTTTTTTCTTGAAGCCAAGAGGACAAGCGAGAGGCCGATCGGCAGGATAAATCCGTTGATCGTGCCGGCCCAGACAAGAAGATTAACGGGCCGTCCGACAACGACGAAGACAATCGTCGAAAAGACAATAAAACCGATCACTAAATAGTTATTCTTTTGATCGAGCCGCGAATGAAGCGTCTTGATAAACGAGACAGATGTGAAGGCTGCCCCGACTACGGACGTAATCGCCGCGGCCCACATCACAATGCCGAAGATCCTGAGTCCGACTGTACCGGCGGCGTTTTGGAAAACTGAAGCCGGCGGGTTACTGTCGTCGATAGCCATTCCCAAAGTGATGACGCCGAGAGCCGCCAGGAACAGGCAAAACCGGATGACAGCAGTAAATAATATTCCTGAATACGCGCCGCGCGTTACCTCGGGAAGATTTTCGCGACCAGTGACACCGGCATCGATAAGACGGTGTGCTCCTGCGAAGGTTATATACCCGCCCACGGTTCCGCCGACAAGTGTAACGACCGCCGTAGCATCGATCTGCTCGGGCCATACAGTTCGATAGGCAGCCTCGCCCAGCGGCGGGTTCGATGAATAGACTACATACCCGATCAGCGCCAGCATTACCAGTCCGAGGACCTTGACGAACATATCCATCGCACGGCCAGCTTCCTTAAACAGAAAAAGAGTTATCGCGATCGCGGCACTTACCACTGCTCCGATCTCAACCGGAATATCGAGCGCGGCATTTAACCCAAGACCGCTGCCCGCGATGTTTCCGATATTAAACGCAAGGCCGCCGAACGCAACCAGGGCCGAAAGTAAATAGCCGGTACCGGCGATCGTTTCGTTTGCGACATCCTGTCCTCGTTTTCCTGTGACAGTAAGGACCCGCCAAATGTTCAATTGAGCGAAGATATCGAGGATGATCGAGAGTAGAATTACAAAACCGAAACTCGCGAGAAGCTGCTTAGTGAAGACTGTTGTCTGCGTGAGAAAACCCGGCCCAACCGCCGACGTTGCCATCAGGAAAGCCGCACCGAATACGACTGAGGTTATCGATGTTTTTGCTTTATCGGCCATTGATCGCCTCGATCGTAACGCCGCTGTCAGCAAGCCTGCTTTTTATAGTACGGGCAAGAATAACGGCTTTCTCGCTGTCACCGTGTATGCAAACAGTCTCGGCGATGATCGGGATCATGATCGCGTCGACCGAACGAACACGACCGTATTTGATCATGTCGAGGACCTGCGTCGAGGCGGCCTCGTCGTCATGAATTAATGCGTTGGGTTTGGAGCGTGGCGTAAGGCTGCCGTCGGTTTGATACGTGCGATCGGCAAAAACCTCTGACGCTGTTCGGAGGCCAATTTTTTGGGCCTCAGTTATCGAGTGACTGCCGGAAAGGCCAAACAAAATAATTTTACTATCAAACTCCGATACAGCGGACGCGATGGTGGCCGCGAGTTCGGGGTCACGGGCAGACTGATTGTAAAGAGCCCCATGCGGCTTGACGTGACCTAACTGCCCGCCCGCTGAACGTGCGATTTCGGAAAGAGTCGCGATCTGGTCCGTCACGATCCGCTTAATTTCACTGGCCGAAAGCGTCATCGGCAAACGGCCAAAATTTTCGCGGTCCGGGTATCCCGGGTGAGCCCCAATAGCGACGTCGTGCTTGATCGCGAGGTCGACGGTCCGGCGCATGGTGTCGATGTCGCCGGCGTGAACGCCGCACGCGATATTCGCCGACGAAACGAGTCCAATCAATTCAGGGTCGTTGCCGCAACCCTCGCCGACATCGCAATTAAGGTCGATAACGGGCATAAATGAGTCTCAGGTCGAGATGGACTCAAATTTACTCCCGACGCGGAGAAATTTCAAATGCCTTCGAGATTCGAGATCGAGTTTCTCGGCTTCAGCTATTGTTACCTTTTGAAAACGAACAGTGTCGCCCGGTCCGAGCTGGCCGATGATCGGCAGGTCGCGGCTAATAATATGAGCGATGCGGGGGTATCCGCCGGTGGTCTGGTGATCCGCCATTAAGATGATCAGCTGGCCGTCGGGCAGCGCCTGGATGGTGCCGAAACTGACGGCGGAGGAGATCGATTCCCCATGATCTGTAAGTTCGATCGGTTCACCGCTGAGACGAAAACCCATGCGGTCTGACTGGGCCGAAATAGTGAAAGTGTGATTGAAAAAGATCTCCTCTGTCGGTTTGAGCATTAATCCGATCTCGGCACCGGGGACCACCCGCAGTGTCGGCGAATCGCTATACGACGGCACCGTAAACGGCGAGATCGCTTTGTCGATCGGTGTTCTTGCCGGGCTTTTGGACACTAGTTCTAGACGATCACCCGCCTCCAATCGTCTTCCTGCGAAGCCCCCCCGAACCGCGCGTAGGTTTGTACTTGAACTGCCCAGCCAACGATCCGACTTTATGCCGCCTTGAATGGCCAGATAACATCGATTGCCCGCCAACTTGTTCTTAAAGTATAGGATGCTGTCCGGACCTGCGGTGAAGGGCCGCCAGTTTTCCAAAGGAACGTCGTTGAGGTACGGGGCAAACTCCGCACCCCCGAGAGCGAATACGGCCTCTGTCTCAAAGACTATCTCTGGCGCCGGGAAGTGCATTTCCAGAGTGGCATCATTCTCATCGTTGCCGAGAATGGTGTTGATCAACCTGACTGCATATGGGTCCATTGCACCGCCCGGATTTATACCCAATGCGCGAAAGCCGTGCCGGCCAAGGTCCTGGATGGTTGTCAACATTCCTGGCCGGTTTATAAGGATGCTCATCGTACAACTGGAACAAATCGGACGCGATCGCCCGGCGTAAGCCGGCAGGGACGATGGGCGTCGGGGGTAAACATTTCGAGATGGGTTCGTCCGATGATCTGCCATCCGCCCGGTGAATCGAGGGAATATATCCCGGTCTGATTGCCGGCGATTCCGACGCTGCCTTTTGGAACTAGTTCTCGCGGGGTGCTTTTTCGCGGGGTTGCAATTCGGTCATCGACCTCGCCCATATACGAAAAGCCCGGCAGGAATCCCAGCATGAAAACCCTGTAGGTCGCTGCTGCAAAAATATTGATGACGGATGCTTCCGACAAGCGGTTCTTCTCCGCGACGAATGCCAGATCCGGAGCCGATGCCTCGTCGAAATAAAACGGAATCTCAATCGCTGGAGACGTGTCGCCAGCAATGACAACAAGACTGTCCAATGCACTCCGAGCCTGATCGCAGACGCCCTCAAAGGCCGAGTCGGCACGCGGAAAATGCTGTCGGACCTCGCCGATATCATAAAAGATAGTGGTAGAGGCGTATGCCGGGACAGATTCGACAAACCCCGGAAATGGTTCTCGGGTGAGGCGGTCTGAGAGAGCGACAGAAATCTCGTTCAGTTCGACCGAGATCACATTTCCAAATTCAACAAGCAGTGCCGAATCACCCAGGGACATGTATCGCGGTTCGATCATCTTTATCTCGTACGCTGTTTGGGATCGAGGTATTCGCGTAGCCCGTCGCCGATAAAATTAAATGCCATAACAGTCAATGCTATCGCAGCCCCCGGAAACAGCATTACCTGAGGTGCATTGCGGGCTTCCTCGATCATAGATCCCCAACTCGGCGCGGGCGGCGGTATTCCGAGGCCGAGGAACGAGAGTGTTGCCTCAGACAGGACAGCTCCAGCCATACCGAGCGAGGCCTGGACGATCAAAGGCTGGATCGCATTTGGCAGAATGTGCGTGAACAATATCCGTAAGTTGCTCGCACCGAGGGCCCGGGCGGCCAGTACATAATCGTATTCGCGTACCTTTAATACCTGGCCTCTCATTACGCGAGCGTATCCGACCCATCCGATAACGCAAAGAGCAGCGATCAGCTTGCCCTGTCCCGGACCCAAAAAAGCAACAATGGCTATCGCAAGCAGCAGGCCGGGAAACGCGAGGAAAACATTGAATATGTATCCTGAGAGGAACTTGTCTATTAGCCCGCCGTAAAACCCTGCGACGGCGCCGATCAAAACTCCGATAATCGACGAGACCACCACGACCGTGATGCCTACCTCGAGCGATATCCGGGCACCGAAGACAACCCTCGAAAAAATGTCGCGGCCCAGCCCGTCGGTGCCGAACCAGTATTCAGCATTCGGCGACATATACCGGATATCCAGGTTCGGTGTAATGACGTCATGTGTGGCTATCCACGGCGCAAAGATCGCGGCCAAAATAAAGATGCCCGCGATGACGAAACCGATGTAGCCGAGTCGATTCATGAAAGCCTGATTCGCGGATCAAGTTTGCGGTACACAAAATCCGTCAAGGTATTAGCCAGAATGAAGGTGATGCTGATCACGAGAACGCAGCCCTGGACCAGCCGATAATCGCGTTTACCGATTCCTTCATCAAGCAGCAACAGCCCGATGCCGGGCCAGTTAAAGATCTTTTCGGTAATGATCGCTCCTGAGAGCAGTACGCCCAATTGCAGACCAAGAATTGTGACCACCGGGATGAGGCCATTCTTTAGGACGTGTTTATACAGGACCTTTCGTTCGCTGACACCTTTTGCACGAGCGGTGCGAACGTAATCTTCGCCGAGTTCTTCTATCACGCTCGATCGAACCATTCTCGTCAAAATAGCCGACAATGCGGCGCCGAGTGTCACGGCCGGAAGCACGATATCCTCGGGATATAGGCTGCCGGTCGGCGGAAACCAGCCGAGCCGGACCGCGAAGATATAAACGAGAAATGGCCCCACGACAAAAGTCGGAAGTGAAATGCCGAGAAGTGCAAATACCGAGGCAAAATTGTCGACAAGCGAATTCTTTCGCGAGCCCGCTAAAACGCCGAGCGGTAAGGCGATCGAGATGGCCACGAGTAACGCGGCGATCGCCAACTTGATGGTCGACGGATATACCTCAAAGATCATGTCCCTGACCGGACGTTCGGTGCGGAAAGAATTACCCAGATCGCCTCGCAACAGCCCCATCCAATAATCGGCATAGCGGTTCTGTGCGCCATTCCAGACAAACCCGCTTTCGCGGTTGTATGAGAAAAAGAATGCGGGCCGATCGAGGCCGTGCCGACTGCGAAAGTTTTCGAGTTGTTCCCGGGTGGCCGTTTCGCCAAGTATTACCGTTGCAGGGTCGCCCGGCACGATCTCGATCAAGAGCGTTACGAGTGAAACTACAGTCCAAATCACCAGCAGCATCAATGCAAGCTGGCGGGCAAAATTTAGAAACTTATATTTCATTCAGAATGCCGTCAAGATTGGGGTTTACTGGTAATTTGTTGATGATCATTCGGGATAACGGCGACGATAAAACTTTATATCGTTTTCGTGCCCAAATGCAATGCCGCTATTCCGCCGGTCAGGTTTCTATAACTGACGTTCGAAAAGCAGGTATTCCCCAAAAGCGCAGCGAGCTTTTTCTGGTCCGGAAACCTGGCTACCGAATCAGGCAGATATTCATACGCGCCGCGAGAACCGCTGACCGCGCCGCCGATGCGGGGAAGTATGTGAGAAAAATAAAAATTAAATAAGTGCCCAAATCCAGGAATTACCGGTGCAGAGAATTCCAAAACGGCCAGACGACCGCCGGGCTTAATTATCCTGCGAAGCTCGGCGAGACCGCCGCTGACGTTGGCCAGGTTTCGCAGGCCGAAGGCAATAGTGACGGCATCAAACTGGTCACTGGCGAATGGCAGATCAAGGGCATCGCCCTCGATATAGCGAATGGGATGGACCTCTTTCGCCGATTTTGATCGGGCAATTTCCAACATCGGTCGACAAAAGTCGGTTCCGAAGATTCGGGCTTTTGAGTATTTATTTAATTCGATCGAAAGGTCGCCCGTACCGCACGCAACGTCGAGTAAGACCGAATCCGGCCTGTCGAGTATGTCCCGTAGCGATTCCGAAACCAGCCGACGCCAGCGTTTATCAATATTCAGCGACAGAACGTGGTTAAGCAGATCATACCGCCCGGCGATGCCGGCGAACATATCGTGCACAGCCTTCGCATGAGCAGCTTCGTTGGTGTTCAAGTGTTCCCGCACCCGATTATTCCGATTTGGCCGGGCTGGTGACAAGAACCGAGGCTAAGGGTAGCCGACGCACCCGCTCGGCAAAATTTCGGACATCCGCCAGGGCGACTGTTCCGAGAGCCTTTACGTCTGCTTCGGGTTTCGCGATCTTGAAAGTATCCGCATCCAGCCACAACGATGGCACGTCTCGCTTGCTCCACAGCGAAATCGCGGCCGACTTGGCAGCTCGGAATTCGGATTCAGTGATGGGATCGGATAGGACCTTGCCGATCAATTCACTTGGGCCGACCTTCCCTGGGCCTTGGCCGACCTCATTACTGCCTGCCGAAAAGCCCATCACAATCGATCCCGGAAGGACGTGGGCGTGATTCTTGACGAATACGTCGGCGGCATGCACTTCAGGAACCCGCGATTCCAGCCTCGAATGAATTACGGCCGCGAATACCTCCGACGCGGCAAAATCGTTATCACTACGTGCGGTCCCGCGAAATGCAAATCTCAGGACAGTCGCTTTAGAATCGGGCGAACGAACAGTCAGTATTTCTGATGGCGGAGCATCGGGGTGCTTGAAAGTCGGCGGGACCTTTTTATCTGATTTAAGCCAGTTGCCAAAATAGCGCCTGATAGCGCGGAAACCAAGCGCACGATCAAAATTACCCGTGACGGCGATCGTTGCGTTGTCGGCCGTAAAGAATTTTTGCCTTGCATCTATCAGGTCGGCAAAATCGATCTTTTTCACCGATTCAATACTACCCATCTGCGGGCGGCCATATGGAAATGTTCCAAATAGTTGATGAGCGACGGCCTTATCCGCAATGTGAACTGGATCAGAACCTATCTCCTCGAGTCTCAACGCCAATGCTGAGCGGATCTTTGCAGTGGTCTCTTTGTCTATCTGCGGATTTGAAACCGCTGTAGCAATGGTTTCGAGCATGGTCAAAAAGTTCTCCGGCCGAGCCGATGCTCTTACTTCTATGTAATCGTAGGTTGTGATGATTTCGAGCGAACCCCCGAGATCCTCGTTAAAAAAATCGCGGGCCGCCTCATTAGGAAAGATATTATCGGCAAGCAGCTGCATTACGCCTTCTTTGCCCTGAGGATCGAAGGCCGAGCCCGAATGAATCCTGACCCTGACGGAAACACCATCGGCCCGAGCATCCGGCCACATCAGCACCTTGAGCCCGTTTAGAAGCTTTTGCTGGTTAGGAGCCCCTGTTTGGGCATGCGTAAATCCCAGAGCAATACACATGGTCGCGGCAACAGCGAAAAAAGTTGAGCAGTTTTTGAGTAAATATCTGAATTTCATCGTATAAGATAAATAGTGCAGGTAACCGTTGTATGGTTAGTTGCCGGACAGTCGGATTGTGTTGTCAACGCTGGATGAAAGCGACCATTATGATACCCGGTGCAAATGAAAATATTAGATCGATGCAGGCATCGCGTCAAACGGATGGAGCATCTATGCAAAATGAACGATATGCACACCAGGCACGTCGCAGAAGTATGATCCACAAATCGCTGATCTTCTGAAATTATTGTGATATGACCGTTTATTGTTATATCGCGTGTGGGATTTAGTGAAGTATTAA
>JBGSXN010000110.1:0-4786 GCA_041751355.1 Pyrinomonadaceae bacterium | reverse complement strand
AACGGCTGGGTCGGCTGGCTCGCTGAGGCACAGGGCCGGTTTTACATGACGTTCTACCAACCTCTGCCGGACGGCGTAACGCTGCCCGACTTTGCAGGACTTCAGTTGGGCCAAATCGTACCGGAGATACCTGCCCCGACGCCGCTGATGGTCCAGGAAAAGGGGAAAGGAACGTTTACGGCTGCCGACGGTGAGATCCCTTACAAACTTGTACCTGGCGAGGAATTTCAGTTTGCCGACCTTGCCGGAAAGAACAACGCATTTGCAACCATCGATTACAGCATCGAGCCGCCGTGGGTTTTCCTGGGAACTCAGGTATCGCTCGATGAGATCGGCTTAGGTTCCGCCAAGCCTGTCGAAAGAGAGGCCCGCCGGGTATCAACCGTGGGAATGGGATGTCCAAACTGCGGCGGCCCGCTGGCATTGATCGCACCGGACCAGGCCGAACGCGTGACGTGCCCTAACTGCGATTCGCTGCTCGACGTTAACCAGGGCAATCTCTCGTATCTCAAAGCGCTGACCCCCGCACCGAATCAGCCTGATTTTGTGCTGCAAGTTGGAGCGGTGGGGACATTTCCGGGTGATGTCGAATTCACGATCCTTGGAGCCCTCGTCCGCAGCGTGCTTTTTGACGGCGTGAAGTATTTCTGGCACGAATATCTGTTATACGAGCCGAAGGTTGGTTTCCGCTGGCTGGTTCACTCTGACAATCATTGGAATTTTGTGGAACCCGTCAACTCCGCCGATGTCGATCTGATCGGTTCAATCGGCGCGGGTGCAATAGCCCGTTACAAGGATCAAACCTTCAAGATCTTTCAGGACGCCGACGCCGTTGTCGAATACGTAAAAGGGGAGTTCTATTGGCGTGTCGAACAGGGCGAGAGGGTTCGTGCCGCTGATTTTGTCGCCGCCCCCTTGATGCTGTCTCAGGAACGTTCGCAATCTGAGATCAACTGGTCCGCCGGGACCTATATGACGAATCACGAGGTCGAGGCTGCCTTCGGCTCAACGGGATTCCCAAAACCATGGGGCGTCGGCCCAAATCAGCCATTTACGGGCCAGTTTTATTATACCTGGGGCTTTCTGCCTTTGTTGCTGCTTTTGATCATCGGCGTATTTATGATCCCGCTCACGGGACTCTCCCGGACGGCACTGAATCAGGACCTCATACTTCCGCCGCTTGTAAACGCGACAACCGCCCAGACGGTTTTTAGCCAGCCATTCGATATACGGGCCAACAGCAACGCACGAATTACCGCCGGCGCGCCGCTTAATAATTCTTGGGCCGATCTCGATGTCGACCTGGTTAATGAACAAAGCCAGGAGGTCGAATCGGTCAATGTTCCAATCGAATTTTACAGCGGCACCGACAGCGACGGGGCGTGGACCGAGGGTGGCACGACAAATGACGCCATCTTATCTTCATTACCGGCCGGCAAATACATCCTTCGAGTCGAGGGGACGTGGCAAAATTGGCAGCAGCAGATGCCGGTTTCGGTAAAGGTCGAGCAAAACGTAAATCGGGGCGTCAATTTTTGCCTCGCGATCTTTCTGATTGAAATAGTTCCTATTTTGGTATTGATCAGAAAGGTCTCTTTCGAATCCAGCCGATGGAAGGACAGCATGTTCGGATCGAGTTCGTCCGACGATTAAAACAGATATGCTTAAGAAACTTTATATGGTTTTTGGAATTGGAGTACTGATCGTGTACTCGGCAGCGGCGTGGTTTGGATGGGAGATTGCAAATTCAGGCAGTAAGTCGCGTTTGGGAGTTCCGTTTTTCTATTCAGGATTTCGTGGAGGGAAATAGATGCTATTGAATATATTGTCGCCGGTTGTTTTAGGGTTCGTGGTCAAGTTTGACCAGCTAGCTGAGATCTTGGTAACGACGCTAATTTTTGTTGTGATCGGGTTAGTTTTTTTTACGGTCGCGTACTTTATCCTGAGCCGGATTTTCGACATCCATCACGAGATCGAAGAAGACCATAATACCGCCCTTGGGATTATAATCGGGTCTATAATGATCGGCATCTCGATCATTATAGCCGCGGCGATTCACGGTTAGCGTAAATTGAGGGATGTTACCTTTGAAGGATGGATGCCGTTCTTTTTCATCCCTGCCCTAAGATTTCCGTCCCTCGAGAATGAAACACATCCCTCTACTTTTCCTGAATGTCGTGATCATTGCCACGTGCGGGCTGATCTACGAACTTCTTGCCGCTACCGTATCGAGCTATGTTCTTGGCGATTCGGTCACCCAATTCTCACTTATAATCGGCATCTACCTGTTTGCCATGGGCGTCGGCTCGTGGCTTTCCGGATTTATCGATAAGCATCTTGCCGAAAAATTCGTCGATATCGAGCTGGCCGTCGCACTGATTGGCGGGTTTTCCGCTCCGCTGTTATTCCTCACGTTCGCGTCTGTATCCTATTTTGGGATAATCCTTTACACGATGGTCTTTACGATCGGGGCACTTGTCGGTCTCGAGATACCGCTGCTTATGCGGATCCTGAAAGATGAGCTCGATTTTAAGGACCTTGTCTCTCGCGTTCTGGCACTGGACTATATCGGTGCATTAGTTGCGGCCCTTCTGTTTCCGATCTTTCTGGTACCGACGCTCGGGCTAAACCGCACGTCACTGCTTTTCGGAATGCTGAACGCCATTGTCGGCATTTGGGGAACCTGGCTGCTGGCTCCTTTGATCAAAAAGAACCTGACGGTGCTGCGAGTAAAGGGATTTATTGTTCTCATTCTTCTGTTGATCGGTTTTATCAAGGCAGACCAGTTGACGACACTGGCTGAGGATAATTTATTTCCCGATAACATCATTTACACGAAAAGTTCCCCGTATCAGCGGATTGTTGTAACCAAGGGTAAAACCGGCTACTCGCTATTCCTGAATGGCAACCTTCAGTTTCATTCTTTCGACGAATACCGTTATCACGAAGCACTCGTGCATCCTGCGTTCGCATCGTTCGCTGGTGACGCAAAACGCGTCCTCGTATTAGGCGGCGGCGACGGCCTGGCACTACGTGAGGTCCTTAAATACCCCTCGGTCGAAGTAGTCCGCCTCGTTGACCTCGACCCTGAAATGACCAGGGTTTCCTACGCTGTTCCCGCCCTCGGCGAACTGAATAAACATGCCTTCGATGACCCAAGAGTTCAGGTGACCAACGCCGACGCTTTTGTATGGCTCGACAACGATAACGGCGAAACATATGACATCGCGATCGTAGACTTTCCGGACCCAAATAATTTCGCCCTTGGAAAGCTCTACACGACCCGCTTTTACGGCTTACTAAAAACAAAGCTGCGGCCGGACTCGGCGGTGGTCATCCAGACCACTTCGCCGCTGATCGCCCGCGATTCGTTCTGGTGCATTATAGATACACTGTCGGCGTCCGGATTTACCGTCAAACCGTATCACGCAACGGTACCCAGCTTCGGCGTCTGGGGCTTCGCCCTGGCAAAAACCGCGCCATTCGAAACTCCGGCAAAAACTCGTGCCGGAGTCGAGCTCAGTTATCTCAACGACCAGATGTTCCTGGCAATGTTCAACCTTCCCACAGACATCTCAAGACCGTCTCACAAAATCGAGATCAACCGGCTGGATAATCAAGCACTTGTCAGATATTACGAAACGGAATGGAGGAGGTTTGAGCAGTAACATCTCCGAAATAGGTTAAAAGTGATAGGTTAAAGGTTCTAAGTTATGTCCGACCCACTACGGGAAAAATCCTACAAGTTTGCCTTGCGAATTGTTAGGCTCAGCGAGTACTTGCATCACGACAAGCGAGAATTCGTTATATCTAAGAAGATTCTCGATTCCGGGATAAATATCGGTTTATTTATCGAGGAGGGTAGACAAGGCGATGATCGAGTCGAACTCCGGCAAAAATATTCCGTCGCCAATAAAGAAGCTTTCAAAACCAATTTCCTGTTGCGGATATTGAGGGATGCTGAACATATAAATGAGGCCCAAGCTGTATCCTTACTCGACGATTGCGAGGAACTTCAGAAGATGCTCATTTCCGCCATTAAGACGTTGCGCCAAACGGAAGGTTAAACTTATCACTTCCCACCTATCACTTTTCACTTATTCCGAATGAATCTTAACCGACGCGAGCTCTTGACCCTTTTTCTTGGAGCACCGTTCGCATTACAAGCGTGCCGGTCGCGAACGGAAAGGCCTTTTCCTTCAGGGGAGATCGTGGGGCAGTCTGCGGATCTTGGGCACGTCATGCGAGAGGGCCGAAGTTTCGAGGTGGCGGCGGATCGATGGCAAAACATAACAGTTGCGATCATTGGCGGAGGCATTGCTGGCCTGTCGGCGGCATGGAAACTGAAGAGTGAGGGGTTTGACGATTTCGTTGTACTTGAACTCGAGAAAGAGGCGGGCGGCACCTCGCGAAGCACTTCGGGTGAGCCGGTCAGCTATCCGTGGGGAGCCCATTACCTGCCGGTACCGTTTCAGGAAAACAGCGAGCTTGTTTCGCTGCTTGAAGAAATGGACCTCATTGAAGGGCGAAGCACCGCGGGTGAGATCATCATCAAAGAGCAGTTTCTCTGCCGCGACCCCGAGGAGCGGGTATTCTACAAGGGCCGCTGGTATGACGGACTGTACCTGAGCGTCGGTGCTGATGAGGAAGACAAACGGCAGCTCGCTGAGTTTGAAAAACAGATCGACAAATGGGTCAACTGGCGCGATGCATCCGGCCGCCGGGCATTTGCTGTCCCGCTTGCAACATGCTCGACCGACGCCGAGGTAAAGGCTCTCGATAAGAT
>JBGSXN010000109.1:0-7585 GCA_041751355.1 Pyrinomonadaceae bacterium | reverse complement strand
CCAAAGGTAAACACAACACGATCTCCATGTATGTCAGGAAACCTCAGTAATTTTGTCTGGGCGGCCGCGGTAAAGGCGAAGAATAAACATAGCGCCGCCGCTAACGTTGAACGAACAAGCATCAAATTTCCTCCATCGATGGCTAAAGGTAAGCTCTCTAAATACTAGCGTAATCGGTCATGATAGAAAAGTGCGGGGCGGGCGGGAGACAAGTTAAACGAGGCAACTTAATTCGTCGCTTTTTCCTCAAATGGATGATATTCTTTTTCGAATGGACGTCGACCATAAATAGGTTTCACAGGGGAGTACAAATATTAGTGAAGTATAAAAATACAGGCATTTTCGCCCTCATCGCAATCCTTTTCTCGACAACGATCGGCTTTGCTCAGAGCCAAAATTCCACCGCCCGGATCGAGGCCGAGCGTTCCCCGGGTACGACAGCAGCAAAGCCGGGTGCCAAACCTGTTACTAAAGAAGTTATCCATGCCGAGATGCGGGAAGCCCTGTCCGTCATCCGGGAAAATTACGGAGGCACCAAAGCTTTCGACTATAACGAGGTCGTGAAAGCGTCTATCGATTCGATGCTGCATGCCCTCGATCCTCACTCTAACTACTTTGATGCCAAGGAGTTTGAACAGTTTAAGACTGACCAGAGTTCCAGGTATTTCGGGATCGGAGCGACAATCGGCGATCTTAGCGATGCCTCGGGAAAAGTACTTGCGACCTATATCAAGGCGACCTTTGACGGGGCACCGGCTCATCGTGCGGGCCTTCGCTACGGTGACAAGATCGTTGAGGTCAATGGGACGTCAATGGTCGGAAAGCCGTTCAATGAAGTTAGGGATTTTCTTCGCGGCCCGCAGGGGACAAAGGCCAAGATCGTCGTGGAAAAGCTCGCTTCGGGGCAACGTGAGACTGTCGAGATCGTCCGTGATGCCGTGGCCCAACCTTCGATCAGCGAGATCTATATGATCAGGCCGGGCGTTGGCTATATGGCTATGCGAGGCGGATTTAATCAGACGACCTATGCCGAGTTTGTTCAGGGAATGCGTGAGCTTAAAGCAGCCGGAATGCAGCAGCTCGTCATCGACCTTCGCGATAATGGCGGCGGGCTCGTAAGCCAGGCTTACCGTGTCGCCAATACATTTCTTTCCGATGGGCAAATTGTATTTACGCAGAGAGGACGGATCGAGAATGTCAACGATGATTATCGGGCCCAGAACCGAATGCCGGACCGCTCGCCAGTGGTGATCCTGGTTAACCGGAACACCGCGTCGGCGTCGGAGATTCTTGCAGGAGCCCTGCAGGACCACGATAGAGCTCTCATTGTGGGCGAAAACAGTTTCGGCAAAGGACTTGTCCAAAATCCTTTCGTTCTGGACCACGGTTCAATGTTGCTATTGACGATCGCCAAGTATCAAACCCCTTCGGGTCGTGTGATCCAGCGAGATTATTCGGACGGGGGGTTGTATAACTATTATACGAAGGGCGGCAGCAGGGATGACTCGACTGAGCAGCCGAAAGGCCCTGAAAGTAAAACGGACACGGGCAGGACAGTTTATGGCGGAGGCGGGATCAACCCCGACGTAGCCGTCAAGATGCGAACCATCCCTATTGAACGGGATCGCCTTCAACGAAAGATGGCCAATCCGGTCTTTGCCTTTTCACTCGATTTGGTCACCGGTAAAGTTAAAGGTCTTGAAAACTTCAAGATGTCAGCACCATTAGTTTTCGACTACGACCTGAAGGTGGACGAGTTAAGGGTCAATGAAAGTGTCTACGCCGCATTTAAGAAATTCGCAGCGGAGAAGTACAAATTTACGCCGGCTCAGATCGATCAGGAACGGGAGTTCGTCGAACGCATGCTTCGAACCGAACTCGTCACTGCTGCTTACGGTTCGCAAACGTCTTTTCAGGTTTTTAATGAGTACGACGACCAGCTTTTGAAGGCGATCGAGCTATTACCTCAGGCCCGACAACTCGCATTGCAGAGTGAGCGGGCGAGAACTAGTCGACGACCTTCGGCAAACTAAAGTATGTAAGTTATAAATCGGAAAGCACGGGCCCTGCGGTCCGTGCTTTTGTGATTATTGGATCACCCACCGGATCAGGTAATAGGCCCCATACCCCAGCCCCACTAGAACAAGGACCAGTGCGAGACTCAATCCTGCGACAACAAACTTGAATTTTTTGTATCGGTTTTCATCAGGCGGTGAAAGCTGATTTTGCGGAAAATATGGCGGCGGTCTGTTTAACATAAAAGTCATCTACCTCAACTACTCTTTGATTATGCGTTTATTCCTCCAAACAAACCACTCATGAGAGCCTTATCTGGGAAGCGGCTGTTCGAGATTCGCTAGTCCATAAGCTAAAACCGCCACAAGAGCACCAGCCTCAGCCATCTCTTTAGGGTCGATCTTGTCAAAGGTATCAGCCGGAGAATGGTGGTACTGAAAATACTTACGTTGATCAAACATGGGTGCGAACGACGGCACACCGCCGCGGGTCAAATGTGACGTGTCGACACCCACACTTCCCTGCCTGATCTGCACCTGCGACGCCCCCTGATCGGCAAGGATCCTCGACAGAGGTTCAAGGAAAGGAAGTGCCTCAGGTCGTCCCGAGAAATTAATCCCTAGCGGATGCGATACACCTAGGTCGCATTCTATTGCAGCAAAATGTTTATCGAGACTGCTCTGTTGATTTTCTGCATAAGCCCGGCCCCCCACGCCGCCATTCTCCTCGTTCATAAAGGCGATAAATCGTATCGTGCGCTTGGGCCGGAGTTTTAGGAGCTTTACGATAAAACCGACCTGCATCGAAATCGCGACGCCCGCGGCGTTATCGAGGGCTCCGGTTCCGAGGTCCCATGAGTCCAAATGGCCGCCAACTACGACAAGTTCATCAGGCTTCTCCGCACCTTTCAAATCGGCGATGACATTGTATCCGGGCGCATCCGGCAGAGTCTGCGGAGTAAGGACCAATTTCACGCTCGTGCGCCCCATGGCGACAAGATGTGCGATCGTTTCCGCGTCCTCGAATGACACTGCCGCTCCGGGTATCTTGGGAACATCGGGATCATATCTAAGGGAACCCGTATAAACAAGCCGGCTTTGCGAACTGCCGGCAGAGCGAACTAAGACACCCACAGCCCCAAGACGGGCCGCGGCGATCGCTCCGCCCGATCGATATTGCACCGCTTCGCTGTAAGCAGCCAATCCAAATCCGGCGTCCTGCATCCGGACGTCGAATTTATGATTAAATAGCACGATCTTTCCCGACACACGCGAGCGTCCCAGTGCGTTCAGCTCGTCGTAATTGTTTACCACGACGACGTCGGCCGTCAGACCCTGGGCGGGTGTTGCGATGCTGCCTCCGAGGGCTGTCAGGACGATTTTTTGCGTGGTCCCGGGTGCCATTCCAATGAACTGCACGATCTCACCGGTTTCGATCCCTCGAACCCAATGCGGGACCATGATCCGCTGCAGGCGGACCTCGAGCCCCGCCTTGCGCATCTCGTCCGAAACGTATTCAACAGCTCGACTCGCCTGGGGAGATCCAGATAGCCGCGGTCCGATATTATTGGTTAGATAGGCTGTACGGCGATACGCATAATTGCTTTCCAGCGCCGCTTTATGAAGTTTCTTAAGATCAGCTATCGTCCTCGCTGAATACAGGACCGGAGTAGGACCAGGCTGCTGGCCCAATACGGAAACGGACAAAAGGAGTACACCGAGTATCAGATTGATGGGTTTCATACCGCACATTCTAGCCGAAGCCCCTGATCTTCCAAAATTCTATGAGATAATATGCGGGTTCCGCTGGATCATTGGTATGGATTTGACCTGCAATTTCCGTTTTGCTGCATCTAACTCACGATGCTGACTTATGATAAAAATCGAGCGATATTCATGAAAATTACAAGATCAACTGCCAGGGTTCTCGCACTTTCTGTCTATCTTTTGTTTGCCGCAGCGGCCGACGCGCAGACGGGGAGACCGCCGGATCTCAATCGGGCGCAAACCTTTGATGTCCAGCATTATACGATCAGGGTCAGTTTTGATCGAGCTAAAAAGCAGGTCATCGGTGATACGACGGTTTCGCTTAAGCCGCTGAAAGACGGGCTTCGAGTGGTAGAACTCGACGCTGTCGATATAGCATTTCAGTCCGTAGTTCTCGAACCCCACGGAGCCCAGCTCCAATATAAGACTGTAAGGGACAAGGTCATAGTATCTCTCGATAAACCTTATGCTCCGGCCGATACAATTTCGATTCGTTTCCGATATACGGCCACACCGGTGAAAGGAGTTTATTTCGTCGCTGCGGACAAGGGGCGTTCCGCTCAGATCTGGACGCAGGGTGAGCCGGAAGAAGCCCGGTATTGGATCCCTTCGTTCGATTTCCCGAGTGACAAAGCCACGACTGAACAGATCATAACGGCGGAAATGGATGAAACTGTCATAGGCAACGGCGAATTAGTTAGTAAAACTGATAATCCGAACGGTTCACGGACCTGGCATTACAAAATGTCAGTACCTCATTCGACGTATTTAATTTCATTTGTGATCGGCAAATACGTCCTTGTCCAGGAGAAATACAAGGACATACCTGTCGGATATTATGTCTACCCGGGTAAAGAGGGCGTCGTGAAGAACGCCTATGGACGGACGCTCGATATGTTTTCCGTTTTTGAGGACCTAACGGGCGTTCCATATCCATTTAATAAATATGACCAGACGATGGTCGCGAACTTTCAGTTTGGGGGAATGGAAAATATTACCGCAACTACCATGGCGGACACCGAGATCTTTTTCGCTGACTTTGAATTTGGTCGAAATGCGGTGATGGATCTCGTTTCTCACGAACTGGCCCACACATGGTTCGGAAATATGGTCACTTGCAAAAACTGGGCCGAGCTTTGGCTTAATGAAGGTTTCGCTACGTTCATGGAGGCCGCATACCGGGAAAAAGCTTTCGGCCGTGATGATTATAAGCGGAAGATACGGACGGACGCCGCCCAGTTTCTGGTGAATGACACGGTCAACAAGAGGAGACACGGCCTATATAACCGACGTGCGGGCGATGTGACGTCGCTATTCGATAATCCGTCGACCACCTACAACAAAGGCGGTGTCGTCGTTCATATGCTCAGGGAGCAAGTGGGGGACAAGGAATTTTGGAAAGCAGTGAATACTTATCTGACCCGTCACCGATTCGGAAACGTCGAAACCGCGGATCTGAAACGTGCAATGGAAGAGGTGTCAGGTCAGGATCTCGGATGGTTCTTTGACCAGTGGGTTTATGGCACGGGCTCGCCAAAACTCGATGTCCGCAAAGTTTACAGTGCGAGCGGAAAAACACTTCGTTTGACTGTCACCCAGGTACAGAATCCCGTCGATCTCGTTCCAGCGGCCTTCCAGATTCCTTTAGATGTGGAAATTACCACTGCCAGCGGGACGAGAAAGGAGAGAGTTGACATCACGAGACGAGTTCAGACCTTTACGCTTCCGGTCGATGGAAGGCCAACGGCGATGAAATTCGATCCCGATGAAAAGATCCCGCTAAAAAGTATTAGGGACCGCGGTATTCGGGTCGTCAGATGATAGAGATGGTCGAAATTATTCCTGGCCCACAAGGTCCAGGTCCATAATGGACCCATTGACCTCGATCGTTCGGACGCTGAATCGATATCGTTTCGAAGCTACCGTGATAGTGTACGTGCGGCCCGTCGCTACGTTGCTAAACTGATAATATCCCAGTGAACCCGTAAGTACGGACGAGCTCGTTCCCGCGGCAGAGTCTGTCAGCGTGACTCGCGAATTGCGAAGGCCCGCTCCGGTTGCAGTCAGGATACGGCCCGAAACCTCTACCTGGCCGGGCCCTGAAAATATGTGGGCGGTGCCTGCGTCGATAACAGATCCCGGGCTGGCAAGGTAGCTTCCGGCTATCAGGTATTTACCGCTTACGCCCACGCTTCCGCCAAAATTGTCTCCGCTGGAGCCATCGGAAGCCGTTAATTTCTGTTGTTGACTCCACATATTAACATTTCGAGAAAAGACATAGGCCGCACCCTGATCGATGTTGACACCTGGATCACTGCCGTTGGAACCAATGATCGCAATGCCACCGTCCAGCGCCACGCTGCCGCCGAACTTATCGTTAGCGGCGCCGTCAATTGACTTGAGCTTTTGCTGCTGAGACCAAGTCGTTCCGGCCTTCGTGAATACATAAGCCGAACCCGTCGCGATGCCATCGACCTCATCCAGAACCGCGCCTATGAGCGCTGATTCCCCATCCACCGCGACGCTGTGCCCAAATTGGCCGAATGAAACCCCATCTGTTGGGGTGAGTTTCTGTTCCTGCTCCCACATTGTGCCGGTACGCCGGAAAATATAGGCGGCCCCGCGGGACTCATCATCGCGTGGAGATCCAACGAGAGCGAGATCTCCCGTCAGCGATACAGACCAACCGAATTCGTCGCCGGCTATCGTGTCTGCACCATCAAGCTTCTGCTGAAGCCCCCATACTGCCCCGGAATCTGCATATACATAAGCTGTACCGCGAGAATTCCCGTCACCGAAGGCTCCGACAATAACCGTGTTATCGCTGATCGCTACGGCGCTGCCATATTGGTCGTCGATGTTCCCCGAGCCTGAAGTAAGCTTCTGTTGCTGGTTCCAAACCAGACCGCTGCGGGCAAAGATATATGCGGCACCCTGATCCTGCCCATTAAGATCATAAGAACCGACAACTATCGTTTCACCACTTATAGCGACGGCCCACCCGAAATGATCATCCGCCAAACCGTCTGACGCGGCCAGTTTTTGCTGAAATGTCCAATTGTCCTCGTTACGGACGAAAACATAGGCTGCTCCTTTATTGTCGTCGTCGCCCGGAGCACCAACTACCGATGTATCACCGTCGATAGCCACGCTGAAACCCAATTGGTCTGCCACATCAGCATCGCTCGCTGCCAGCATCGCGGCCTCGCCAAAAGATCCGAGGAAATTGCTGCCGTTTGATTTCAGGCCCTCAAAATTGGTCGGCTGACTGTTAGAAGTAGAGTTCGGGAGCTTGGTCGAACTTATGTTCGAAATGAGGCTGTCGGATGAGATCATAAAGCCTCCCACAGCGAGCGTCGAAAGCGCCAAAACCCGGGCGAATAGAGAGAGTGTGAGGAACGCGGCGATATTTCGAAACTTTCGGATCATTTACTTCCTTAGCCGGTGAGGACCCAACCATTATAAGTTAACGGCTACCTATGATCGTGTGATGCGGGCCCTTACGGTCAAGCCGCATCCTAACGGCACTAAAATAAAAAAAGCCTCGTCATTTTCGTGACAAGGCTTTTTCCCTTTGAGAAGAACGGATGTCTGCTTCCGTGTTGAAATCGAGACAGGTGAAGCACATCGAAAATCGCGCCATTTTTTGGCTTAATCTCTTACTGTAACTTCTTTGCCACACCTACGAGGTTAGCTGCCGGGCTAGGAACGAAAGATTATCCCCGCGTCTTTTGCGAGACGCCTCGCCCCGGTTTAGCGATTTACCGCTAAACTTTGGTTCCCCCGCGCCGATCGTCATCAAA
>JBGSXN010000108.1:0-4586 GCA_041751355.1 Pyrinomonadaceae bacterium | reverse complement strand
GAAAAAGCCGCATTCACACCCGAACGGATCAATGAGATCGAAAAGACGACGGACCATGACGTCATTGCATTTACAACCAATCTTGCCGAGAATATCGGCCCGTCGTCGCGTTTCGTTCACTACGGTCTGACGTCGAGCGATGTGGTCGATACGGCCAACGCGCTGCTCCTTCGCGAGTCGTGCGACATATTGCTGGATAAAGTTGCCGCTCTTTTGACCGTCCTCAAGCGTCGAGCCTTTGAATTTAAAGACACGCCGCAAATAGGCCGTACGCACGGCATACATGCCGAACCGACCTCATTCGGGCTTGTTTGGGCCTTGTGGTTCCAGGATATGCTGTCAAACGAGGGCCGAATAACTAAAGCCAGACAGATGGTATCGCAGGGAAAGATCTCAGGGGCCGTCGGTGCATTTGCTCATCTTGACCTAAGTGTTGAAAAACGTGTCTGTGAAAAACTCGGACTTACGCCCGCCAGCGTTTCGACCCAGGTCATTCAGCGCGAATCGTACGCCGAATATCTCTGTGCACTCGCGATAACTGCATCTTCGCTCGAAAAGATCGCATTGCAGGTGCGTCATTGGCAGCGGACGGAACTGCGAGAGGCGCAGGAGGCATTTAAAAAGGGACAAAAAGGTTCGTCGGCGATGCCGCATAAGCGAAACCCGATCCTGTCGGAACGAATCTCCGGCATGGCCCGGACGGTCAGAGCAAACGCCATCGTCGGCCTCGAGAATGTTGCACTTTGGCACGAGCGGGATATCTCGCATTCGTCCGCCGAGCGTATAGTTCTGCCCGATTCGAGCGCTACGCTCGACTACATCCTTGCGAAAACCACGAGCCTGCTCGATACGCTTGTCATCTATCCGGAAAATATGCTCAGGAATCTCGGTCTCACACGAGGGCTGGTTTTCAGCGGACAGCTCATGCTCGCCCTCACCCAAAAAGGCGTGTCCCGGGAAGATGCCTACACGTGGACGCAAGCTATCGCGATGAAGGTGTGGGACGAAGGCGGTGATTATCTCGAACTCGTAAAAAGCGACGCGGACATCTCATCACACCTTTCGGAAGAGGAAATTGCCCGCATTTTTGATCTCAGATATTACCTGCGGAATGTCGATAAGGTGCTCGATCGAGTTTTCAGGAAATAGATTCGCTTGTTTCACGGTTTTTCTCGTATATGCGTATCTTTTCCATGAGCGAGTCAAGTGTTTCGTTGGCAAATTCCTCGATCCGCCATTTACCATAGTCAAAGGGTTCACGAAGAGCCAGCGAAACGAATCGGGCCGAATCTACCGGACCGAGCGCGTCGATTAATGCCTTCATTCCCTTTATTCTAATTTCGGTGTCGGTGTTCACTGGTGGATTATCTTTACCAATTCTGTAGGATTTACAATACTGATTTTGTTGATCTTTCCTTTCCGCTTTAAAATTCTATCATCGGTGGTTACAAAATAATCTGCAAAGCCAACCATTGCAGACGCAATATGGATGGAATCAAGTTTATCAAATCCTAATTCTAGCAACTCACCTGCATATTCTTCAACCATTTCAGACGCTGACACCTCGCTAGTCGAATAAAACCTCCACTGTGATACGGCCTCACGGCGTTCACTAATCCGGCTTCGGTCGTTCTCGTAGTCCACGGCTGAAGACCAAACAAGGTCCACAGAATGGTCTCTGACATATTGAAGTATTGTGATTATGGATTCCGATTCGCTCCTTACCCGAGCGTTCGACTGGTCATCGAAAGGCCGGTTATACGCACAATTGTCAAGATAGATACGCATATCTCAAAAAACATTACCCTCACCATTTCGGAAGAGGAAATCGACCGCGTCTCTAGTCTGAGACATTTGCCCTCGGAATGGATAAGGTGTTTGAAACAGTTTCCGCTAAGCGGCAAGCGTAGCAATTTTCTCATCCCAGAATTCAACTGCGGGCAGTTAACGCATGGTACGCGAAAACCTGCCCGCATCTTGGATCATCAACATTATCTATCGATAACGTATTTGGAAGAGTATTTACCCGTTAGCCCATTTTTCGGCCATGTCGCCGACTATCGGGAACTTGAACTGCTGACCCTGATAACCCTTGATCATTCCGAAGATCATTGCCCCAAGGAAAGCCACAATGATCACCAATGCAAGCAAGCCGACGAGGCCGGCAAGAGCGCCTGAGTTGGTCGCCGCCACCAGAACTGCGCTTACGATCTGGACGCCTATTATAACTACTACATAAAGACCGGTCAGAAGTAGGGATTGAAATGCATGGAACCGGACAAATCTATTCTCTTTGTCCGAAACGAGGACGATAATGCTGTAGATCACGCTGACCAGACAGATCGGAAGATAGCAGAGCAGCGCACCTACATTGGTATCCAGGCCGAGGGCGGTTTTACCGCCTGAAGGGTTTTGCATAACTTAGAATTCTCCTTTTGAATCTAACTGAATTTTGAATTGCTTGGTGAAAATTTAGGTGAAATCTAACACAAGACTTTGATAAATACAAGAAAGTGCGTCAGAATCTAAAATTTATTTCGGAGCCCTAAATGAAAGCCCTCGTATACGTAACTCTAAAACCCAGCGTGCTAGATCCGCAGGGCAAAGCCATCCACCATTCAGCCGAACTTCTCGGTTATTCCTCTATCGAAGACATCCGCCAGGGAAAGTTTTTCGAGGTAGGGTTTTCGGATGATACCGCCGAAAGCGACGCCCGCGAAACCGCCGAAAAGATCGCAAAAAACGTTCTCGCCAATCCGGTCATCGAAGATTATAGGGTTGAGATTGAATGATCGTTGATGGTAGATGGTAGAACATGGATGGTTGATCGTAGGCAGTTGATCATTGATGGTAGATCGTAGATGATTGTTACGGAAAAGACTCAACCATCAACGATCAACGATCAACCATCAGCCGTCAACCCTTGATCTCAGTATGCAAAAGACAAACTTCGAGAAGTTAAGGATCTATGAGCTGGCGGAGGATCTGGCTGATAATATCTGGGACATTGTGGCTAGCTGGGATTCGTTTGCGAGAGACACGGTCGGCAAGCAAGTCGTTCGTTCAGCCGACAGCGTTGGAGCAAATATAGCAGAGGGAGTTGGCCGCTGGGGGCTGCAGGATCAAATACGTTTTATCTATATCGCCCGCGGCTCGGTAAACGAAACAAAACACTGGCTCCGGCGTGCGTTCAAGCGGCAGCTTCTGACGGATGAACAGATCAACTTGATCAAGCCGCTACTGGAAGAACTCGCTCCAAAACTAAACGCGTACGCCAATTCCCTCAAGAAACGTAAAGAATCTAAATTAACGAATAAACTACCATCAACCATCCACGATCAATCATCAACGAACGACGTTCGGCGTTCATCCGATAACCAACCATCAACCATCAACCATCAACGATCAACCATCTAAAAAAATGAAATTTGGTGTTATAGTTTTTCCCGGTTCTAATTGCGATCACGACGCTTATCATGTGCTGTCCAAGCACGTGGGCCAGCCGGTGGATTTTATCTGGCACGAACAGACCGATCTGAGCGGTTATGACGCGATCATCCTGCCCGGGGGCTTTTCTTACGGAGACTATCTGCGGGCCGGTGCCTTGGCGCGGTTTTCGCCCGTGATGGGTGCTCTAAAGGATTTCGCCGCTGAGGGGAAGTTCGTCTTCGGCATCTGCAACGGCTTTCAGATACTCTGCGAAGCCGGACTGCTGCCCGGTGCTCTCATCCGCAATTCCGGCCTACATTTTATCTGCCGTCACGTAAATCTCAGGCTCGAAAACCCGAACACGCCATTCACCTCCGAGGTCGACCCCGACGCCGTTCTCTCGCTCCCGATCGCCCACGCCGAGGGGAATTATCAGTGTGATGACGCCACGCTCGATCTTTTAGAGGAAAACGGCCAGATCGTATTCCGTTACTGCGACGAAAACGGCGAGATCACACCCGAAGCCAACCCAAACGGCTCCCGCTCAAACATCGCCGGCATCTGCAACCTCGACCGCAACGTCCTCGGCATGATGCCCCACCCCGAACGCGCCTGCGAAGACTCCCTCGGCTCCTCCGACGGCCTCGACATCTTCCGCTCCCTAACCAAAGCTATCCATTCGGTCGAAGCTGCCGTATAGACTTGACCGTAGGCATCCCTGCCTGCAAGCGTCCAAGGGACGCTAACGAACCCGACAAGCATTCGACTTCACCGGAACGAAGCTGCCGTTGCAGACTGGACCGCAGGCACCCTTGCCTGCAGAGCGTCCCGCTTCGGGACGCTGACAAACGTGGTTAACATTCAACTTCACACATATCATTCAACGTCACAGTGAAGGCCCGCAGAGTCCAATATGCCCTCCGTCACCAAGCTGGCAGTGTGATACGCTGGAAATCAGGGGAACTTAGAGACGCGATGAATATCTTTCGAATAGTAGGAGTCTTAGCAATGCTCTGGAGGGTGTAAGTTATTTTGTGTAAATGGTCATTGATAGCCAAATGAGATAAGTTTTGGCGGGAGGAGAAGAGATGGCCATAAACAACGAGTTGATTGACAATTTACTGAAGGGTTATGAAAAGCCTGAAGATCTGATCGGT
>JBGSXN010000107.1:0-27774 GCA_041751355.1 Pyrinomonadaceae bacterium | reverse complement strand
TTCATGCCGGCGTCGAATATGAAGAATTTTACGGTTGCTGCAGCACTCGAGCGGCTGACGCCTGAGTTCAAAATAGTAACGAGCGTTTACGCGAATGCACTTCCCGATAATGACGGCACTGTCAAAGGCGATCTGCGTGTCATGGGCCGCGGCGACGTTTCGATCTCAGGAACCTTTAATAACGGCGACCCTCATAGAGGCATGGATAATCTTGTTGATCGTATAATCGCGGCCGGTGTTAAACGCATCGAGGGGAGCATCATTGGAGATGAGAGTTATTTCACCGGTTCGCCGATACCCTCGTCCTGGGAATGGGACGACCTGCAATGGTATTACGGGGCCGAGATATCGGCCTTGCAGGTCAATGACGGTGCAGTCGCTCTTTCCGTGTTGCCCGGCCCAGCCGGGTACGCTTGCTCTATAAGCCTGAATCCAGGCAATACTCTGATCCAGGTCATCAACATGTGCACGACATCCGGCTCTAAGCGGGACATCCGGATCAACAAACGCCTTGATCGCAACATCATTGAGATCACGGGCACGATGCCTGTGGGCGATTCGGGTTTTCGCGGCAATATTACCTTTTCACGCCCGGCCGACCTTTTCGTGTCGCTGCTAAAACAGAGGCTCGAAGCAAAAGTAGTGATGGTAACCGGCGGCACTCGCCTGCAGCCTGCCAGGGTGACCGACGATCCGAACCAGATCGAGATAGCAAGGCTCGAATCTCCGCCACTATCTCAGATCGCGGCACGGACAATGAAGCCGAGCCAGAATATGTATACCGAAACCCTGCTCTGGACGCTGGGCGAGCAGGTCGGGCGACGGAACGGGCAGACCGGGGACAGCTCCCAACTCGGCATCGGCGTGATCAAAGATTTCCTTAAACAGATTGGCGTGCCAGAGGACGGGATCATTCCTCACGACGGCAGCGGGCTGTCTAGGCACAACTTAGTCACGCCCGCCGCGGTAACTGCTCTATACACGTATATGGCCCGCCAGAGTCGATATTCGCAGGCATGGCGTGATTCTCTTACTATCGGCGGCGTCGACGGAACGCTGGCCAATCGGTTCAAGGGGACAGCGGCTGCCGCCAATATCCGCGGCAAGACCGGCACGATAAATCAGGTTTCCGCCCTGTCAGGGTATGTTACGACCGCTGCGGGCGAGCAGCTCGTGCTGTCCATCATAGTAAATGGTGTGCCCGAGACCCGAATGCGAACTTCGCTGATCGACGATATTGTCGTAAGTGTGGCGAATTTTAACGGCCGGATCGACCAGTAGCCTCAGCGGGTAAGTTAGTTTACGGGAGATCTTCTGGAGAGAAGTATGGCGTCGGTAATCAGTTTTCCGCGAATGATCGCGGCCTTTTTTCCGTCTCGTGAGTAGGTGAAATCGAGTACATACTCAGGTTCGACGGAGATCAATTCGCGATGTTCTGAACTGCCTACGATCCATTCCATCACCGTTGCGTGCGGCTGGTCGCCAGCCTGCCTTTCTTTATAGATCAGGGCATTGCCATCGTAGCGCCATTTGAGGATATGGGTCGGGGCGACATTCAGATAAGTGATCGGCTGATCGGCATCGACAGGCCTGATGGCCACTTTTGAACGCTCGTCTTTATCGTCCCAAACGGTGTATGCGACCATGGCGCCGTCTGGCGAAAGCGTCCAGTGCGAATCGCCATACAAGGGCATTTCGACACTCGGCCCGCCCTCGACAGGGACCTTGCCAAGCATCCGACGCGTTCCTTGTACCCAATGGAATATGACGGTGTTCCCATCAGGAGCAAAACGCGGATCAGACGAAAGCCCCTCTACATTCGCAAGTAGCACCTGATTGCTGCCGTCGATATTCATTCTCCATACTTGATTGAATCCTCCCCTTGTCGAAGTAAACACGACGTATTGTCCATCCCGCGACACAGCGGGTTGAGAATCGTCTGATCCGTTTGGTGTCAGTTGCTGACAGTTCTGGCCGTCGTCATCACATATCCAAATATGCGGCCGGTTATTATCGGCAGCGTCGAAAACTATGCGGCCATCCGGTGTCCAATCAACTTTCAGATAGGCATTTGCCTCGGGCGAGACCGCCCTCATATTGGACAGGTCCGACAGGTCACCGACCCAGATCCTCTTTTCCTGATATCTCTGGGCCGACACAATATTGTTCCCCTTGCGATCGACACTGACGCCAAAATATGAATTCAGGTCATTTGTAATGCGCGTCAATTTTCCATCCGGCAGTGAAACATAAGAGAGTTGAAATCTATTAGTTTCCGGTTCGGCAGAATTGAGCAGCAGGGAGTTCGGATCGTCAGTGAATGCGATCTCGCTCAGGCGTTCTCGCTGGGCGGGAAGGACAACTACCTCATCTCCTCCTTCCACAGGTCGGGTTACAAGCGACCAAAACTCGACCCCGTCTATCCTCTCGAGCTTGATGTAAAAGATCGATCGCCCGTCAGGCGAAAACTGAGGATCGCGAAGTATCGAACCATTTGGGACCGTAGCGTGTACTTGCTCGCCGCTGCCATCCTCGGCATTCGCCGATAAGATCGAGACCGCCTCGCCGTAGCGAACAAAGAGTATACGCTTGCCGTCACGGGAAAGTGAGCCGAGATCATTGACGGTTTCTACCAGCTTTCGCGGTGTGCCGCCTAGTGAGGATATTCGATAGAGCGTGCCGTGCCGGGCCAGTCGGTCGGCCGTAATATAATAGATCTGGCCACCATCGGCCGATATTTCGAGACCTCCCCAATATTGCACCGGCTGCGGCCCAACGAGGCGAAGTGCATTTCGATCGTCGATCCTTCGTATCCACATCGATCGGTCTTCGTTGACTTCGATCGTGTTGTACGCCACGGATTTGCCATCAGGCGAGATATGAGCGTAAACCACGTTTTGACTCTGAGAGAGGCGCCGGATGGATAAATTTTCAAATGTGAAAGGCGACCTATTCTCACGGGGAAAGAAATACCATCCGGCGAAAGAGGCAAGGATTACGACAAAAGCAGCAGCGGCTCGCCACAAAGCGCTGCCCGTACTTGCCTCACCATATAGGCGGCGGCCAAAACTTAGCGTAGACGTCCCGGCACGCAGGACCGCCCTTGCCTCGGCAAGAATAGTGCGGACCTCCTGCATATTCTGCAGCCGGTCGTTTCGTTGTTTTGCCAAACAGCGGGCAACGAGACGTGCGATCAGCGAGGGAACCTCAGAGCGTATCTCGGAAACCAGAGGAGGATCTTCCTTGAGAAGATTGCTGACCAACTCGGCATTGCTGTCACCGGTAAAAGGGCGAATGCCGGTCAAGGCCTCGTACATGACCACCCCGAAACTAAAAATGTCGCTCCGGTGATCGATCTCCTTTCCCTCAGCCTGCTCAGGCGACATATAAGACGGTGTTCCCATGATCCGACCCGGCTCCGTCAGGCTGTCGGAAATTCCGTTAACGGAATAATTCCCCCTTGAGGTCTGAGCAAGGCCGAAGTCAAGAATCTTGGGAATGCCGTTGGCCGTAACCATTATATTTCCCGGCTTGATGTCACGGTGGGTTATGCCTCGCTCATGAGCATGCCTGAGGGCCCCTGAAAGCTGTATGAACCAATCGAGAAATACTCTCAGGTCCAAACCCGCACCAGGGGTCACGGCTTCGAGGGTTTTACCGTCGACGTACTCCATCGTAATAAACGGTTTCCCCTCGAATTCCTCGACTGAGTAAATGGTCGCTACGTTGGGATGATTAAGGGTCGCAGCCGCCTGGGCTTCATGCTGAAAGCGTTTTAGAAAGCTGGGATCGGTCACGAATTCGTCTGGAAGCTTCTTGAGTGCGACTTTCCGGTTTAGTTTTGTGTCGAGGGCACGATACACCTCGCCCATTCCGCCCCGGCCGATACTGTTTTCGACCTTATAGTGCCCGAATGTTGTGCCCGCGAGCGACGGCATTTCATCCGTGGAAAGGGAGGATAGGTCTGCGACCGGCTGCTCTATAAAACCGTCGGCGTCGGTATGGGCAGATAATAACGATTCGACTTCTCGTCTAAGTTCGATATCACCGGAACATTCTCGCTTGATAAGCGAGGCTCGCTCAGCACCCTCTAATTCCACCGCTTGATGGAATATCTCGCTTACCTTTTCCCACTGATCAGGCGTCATGCTGATGTTGTTTGACCTAATTCACGAAAAAGCCAGCTGCGAGCAAGGGTCCAGTCGCGGCGGACGGTCCGGGGCGACACCTTTAGCACCTCGGCAACCTGTTCCTCGGTGAGGCCGCCAAAATATCTGAGTTCGACGACGCGGCTGTGCCGCGGGTTCATATGAGCGAGCCGAACCAGGGCCTCATCGAGTGCGACGAGGTCCGTATTATTCTCGGGGACAATGTCGGCGCGCTGATCCAGGGTTACTCGCAGGAATTCGCCGCCCCGTTTCTGGCTATTCTTTCGCCTCGCAGCATCCACCAGAACACGCCGCATAAGCTGAGCAGCAATGGCAAAAAAGTGCGTGCGGCTCTGCCAATTTACGTGGCTTGAGTCGACAAGATTCAGAAAAGCTTCGTTAACCAACGCCGTTGTCTGCAGCGTATGGCCGCGATCCTGTCGCCGCATGAAATTACGAGCGATCCTGCGCAGCTCGTTATAGACCACGGGCATCAGTTGATCGAGAGCCGACTCTTGACCCCGGCCCCAATCTCGCAGCAACTGTGTGATGTCCTGCTCCGCGTGAAAGGGCTTTAGCTCAGCCATGTATTAAGTGAGAGATTCGACGCCATTTTAACAGATAAGCATTTCTGGCCAAAATTTTTCTGCATCGTGGTGTCCGGTTTCCGGAACGAAATCCGTCTTCCAATATCGAGGCCGCTTAAATGGCCTTCGCTGGCCGCAATAGGTCATCGATGAGCACTAATAGTAAATACATTAAGGAGAAAATTTGAAATGTTAGGAGCAGCAATACTAAACAACGGAACCAACCGGGACAGCCAGCCCACATTCGGTTATAAAGAAACGATCGTGGCCTCGCAAAAGGTCAACTGGCAGATCGAAGATATAATCGGCGGCGACAGGCGCCTCGATTTTACCAAGCGGTTTCTGCCGGAACCCCTCGCGAGGGTCCAGAAACTCACCTTTCTCGACGAAGACGAGAAACGAGTGCTCAACCAGATCCGGGCCCATGCATATCTGTGCATCTTCGGGCTGGTCGAGGAATTCATTCTCCCGTTCGTTCTCGATCACGTAAGGCCGTCACTGGACCAAGACGATTACCGAGTACGGGCATTTCTGCAGTTTGCCGGCGAAGAAGCCAAACACATTCAGCTATTCAAGCTGTTCAGCGAGGATTTTCGCGAGAGCTTCGGCACCGACTGTCAGGTGATCGGCCCGGCGTCAGAGGTCGCAAAAGCAGTCCTCGGGCATACCCCGCTGGCCGTTGCACTGGCGATACTTCATATCGAATGGATGACTCAGCGGCATTACATAGAGAGCGTACGGGACGATCGCGGCCTGGACTCGCAGTTCAAGAGCCTGCTTAAGAACCACTGGCTAGAGGAAGCCCAGCACGCAAAGCTGGATACCGCGATGGTCCTCACGCTCGCCGAAACGATGGAGAAAGAACAGATCGAAGCCGCGGTTGACGAGTACCTGGAAATAGGCGGTTTTCTCGACAATGGGATCAGGCAGCAGACAATGTTCGATCTTGACGCCTTCGAGCGTGCGACGGGCCGGATACTGACGGAAAGTGAACGTGACGAGTTCATCGACATACAGCATCAGGCAAACCGCTGGACCTACCTGGGATCAGGGATGTCGCATCCGAAATTTCTCGATGCCCTGGGCCGACTAGACCCGGAGCAAAAGGAACGCATTGAGGCAGTGGCCCCAATGTTCTTTTAAAACCACGGGCTGCCATACACACGCCGGCAGCCCGGCAATAAATACATACTAATAAATAAGGAGATAGAATCATGCAGCAAGTACAAGAACAGGAAAAAGTAGTTAACGGAGTCAACGTGACCCAGTTGTTTGACACCATAGACGCCATCAAGGGCCAGCCCGAGATCGCAAAATTCAACTTCCGCGCCGTCAATAATTGGGAGAACGGCGCCGCGAACAGGACCGTTGTCAACGATTACGACGGAGCATGCCAGACCTTTGCTCGAAATGAGCCGTTCGTTTTTCAAAAGGACGAGCCGCCGGTATTGTTGGGAAACGACGCCGGTGCAAATCCGGTCGAGTATGTCCTCGCCGGACTGGCGGGCTGCCTGACGACGAGCCTCGTCTATCACGCCGCGGCCCAGGGGATCACGATCGACGAGGTCGAATCGACCTACAGCGGAAACCTGAACCTTCACGGCTTTCTGGGCATGGATGACAATGTCCGCAACGGCTATGAAGAGATCGCGGTGACCTTTAAGGTGAAGGGCGATGCCCCGGAAGAGAAGCTTCGCGAACTGGTCGATCTCGCACAGAAACGTTCACCGGTATTCGATATTGTCACGAACAAGGTGCCGGTCAACGTCAAGATGGCCGGTTGAGCTACATACCGCAATTCAAACTAAAAAGCGATCCCGCAATATACGCGGGGTCGCTTTACTATAAATCTGAATGTCCGATCAGCCTTTTCTTAATTCGGTCAGGACCTGTTTGGCGACGGCTTTTAGGGTGTCGAAGACGCCGGTTCCGTTTGTCGCTACGGCCTCGAAAACAGGCTCATTCTTTTTCAGTAATTCACCCGAAAGTTCATCCGCCGGCATCACGTTGGGCAGATCGCGTTTGTTGAGCTGCAGGACGTAAGGGATCTGATTTAGGTCGTAGCCCTGGGTCGAGAGATTTTCCTCGAGGTTGTAGAGCGACTCGATATTGGCGTCCATCCGCTCTTCCTGACTGTCTGCCACAAAGACAACCCCGTCGACGCCCTTTAATATAAGCTTTCGCGATGCGTCGTAATAAACCTGGCCGGGCACAGTGTAAAGATGGAAGCGGGTCTTAAACCCTCGGACCGTGCCGAGTTCCAGCGGCATAAAGTCGAAAAACAGCGTTCGGTCGGTCTCAGTGGCGAGGCTGATAAGCTTGCCCTTCGCCTGTGGTGATGTCGAATCGTAAATGTACTGCAGATTAGTAGTCTTGCCGCAAAGTCCAGGGCCGTAGTAAACGATCTTGCAATTGATCTCGCGGGATGCGTAGTTAATAAAAGTCATGATTTTTGATCTTTGATCTTCGATCTTTGATCTCTGATTTGAAAACCCGATCCGACCTCCCTTGGTCAAAGATCGAAGGTCCAAAATCAAAGATCAACTAAACAAACTGTCAATGTCTTCGTCCGTGATTTCGGAGAAGAAGGAATTCTGGTTGATGCGGTAATTGGCTGAGTCGACAGTGGCCTCGTCAAGAACACCAGCTACCTCGAAGCTTCCACGTTTTGTTCGTATTTTAACGAGGCTCAGTGTCGAGCGTTCGTCGAAGACAACGACCAGCAGGCTGCGGCCGATGATGCTGATGAAGATGCTCTCACGCTCGCCTTCATGAAAAACCGACGGGAAAGCATCTTCGCCGATCAGCTTGGCCATACTGCTGGTTGCGGCAACGTTACCGGCCGCGAGCGAGGCAAAGCTCGTCGTATCCATATCACCGATCTCGCCATGAAAAGCGATCGGCTGACCGTCCCGGTCGATGAGAAACACTACGCGGGCCGCACATTCGACACAGAGTCGAGCCAAAACGGTCTTGATCCTCTGAAACTGGTGTTCTTGTAAAATAAAAGGCGTATCTGCCATCTGAGGTGTAATCGTATGAACTGCCGACGCGGAAAGTATATAATCGGTGAATTGTCTTGGCAATGCGGCCGGATGGTCCAGGCTGACGGGCCGCAAACCTAAAGTTAGCACATCGGGACCGTGAGCGACAAGTGTTTTTTATTATATATGCTGTTTAACCCGCGCTTGCATGGCCGATAAAGGCCCGGACAGAATTCGTTGATATTTCCGGCGGTAAAATGCTAGAATCAGATTTCCGGCAGCGCTCGCCGGAGTTCATCCAAATACGTTGACACGCGTACCCCTCGTCAAATACTGCCTGCTCGGGACACTCGCTTAAATGAAGCACCACCTTTTCTCGGACATTTCGACGGGTCTGAAATTCGTCGCCATCGGCGGAGGTAATGGACTGTCGACGCTGCTGTCCGGACTGAAGCGGTTTGTGCACGAAAGCGAAACCGAGCCGATCTGGATCGAGGCCCTTTCGGCAATAGTCGCAGTAACGGACGATGGCGGAAGCTCGGGCCGTTTGAGAGACGAACTGCAGATGCTGCCTCCGGGCGATATCCGCAACTGCATGGTCGCCCTCTCTGAGGATTCGCGGCTGCTATCTCAGCTATTCCAGCACCGGTTCCGCGGAGACGGCGATCTTGGCGGACATAGCTTTGGTAATTTATTTCTCGCCGCATTGTCAGAGATCACCGGCGATTTTGCCGAGGCCGTCAAACTATCCTCTGAGATCCTTGCCAGTAAGGGGCACATTTATCCCGCCACGGTAGCAGATGTTCGCCTGGCGGCGGAACTCAATGATGGTTCCACCATCCGCGGCGAAACCAATATTGCCCAGGTCGGCGGCGAGATCAAGCGGCTTTACCTGGAGCCACCGGGTTCGAAACCGCTCCCTGAAACGCTGGCGGCGATCGATGCTGCGAATGTAATCACGATCGGCCCGGGGTCTTTATTTACGAGTCTCTTGCCGCCGATCCTGGTCGACGGCGTCGCGGACGCGATCGCCCGATCGAACGCGGTCAAGATCTTTGTGTGCAACCTGATGACCCAGCCTGGCGAGACCGATGGCGTTAGCGCCCGCAAACATCTCGAACTTATCAGACAATATGCCCCGCAGATCGACTTCGACTACGTGATTCTAAATAATCGCCCGATCAGCGATGATCAGATGAAAAAATACACTGGCGAGGGGGCCGAGCAGATCGGCGTGCACGGTTCGATCTCGCCGGAGACTATTGAGGGGGCTGAGATCGTCTATGGTAACCTGTTGGACGACGGCGAAAAGGTGCGTCACAACTCGGAAAAGCTCGCCCAGGTACTGATCCTGTGTGCCCTGCAGCCTCGAGAAAAAGTCATCGCCTGATATGGAAAATAATCTTGAGCCGCGGTCTGATCTTGACGTCCTGATAATGGCCGCAGGGTTGGGCACGCGGATGCGCTCAAACCTGGCAAAGGTCCTGCACCGGCTCGACGGACGTCCGCTGATAAACCATGTCTGCGAGACGGCGATGGGGCTTTCACCGCAGAAGATCTACGTGGTGGTCGGGCATCAGGCCAATGATGTAAAAAAAGCGGTCCTCAATGAGATTGATCCCAAACGTGTCGAATTTCCGCTACAGTCGAAGCAATTAGGAACCGGCGATGCGGTGAATTCAGCCCGCGAGTTCCTCGCAGAGCGTGATTCGACGACCGTCGTTTTATCCGGTGACGTTCCGATGCTTTCCAGCGAAACACTGGCGGATCTCGTCAAACTGCATGCCGACTTTCGCGGTCGCGGCGCGGCCTGTACCATCCTCTCGGTAAAGCTGGAAGACCCGACCGGCTACGGCCGTGTCGTGAGGGACGACAATGGCTCATTCGACAGGATCGTCGAGCAAAAGGACGCGTCTGACGATGAAAGGCAGATCGACGAGATCAATTCGGGGATCTATTGCTTCGATACCAGGAAGCTTTTCGAAGCTCTTGCTCGAGTAGGGACCGCGAATGCGCAGGGCGAGTATTACTTGACCGATGTTCCTGGGATTTTACGCGAGGACGGTGAGGAGATCGCGATCTTCCAGTGCAGCGATGAACGCGAGGTCGAGGGAGTCAATGACCGGCTGCAGCTTGCCGAGATGGAACGGACCATCAAAAGCCGCACCGTATCGCGATTGATGCTGGAGAGCGGTGTTACATTTATCGACCCTTCTTCAGCGTATATCGATTCGCGGGCGGTGATCGGTCGAGATACTATCATCGGTCAAAATGTCACCGTCGAAGGGAAATCCGTCATCGGAGAGCGGTGCACGGTGCGGCCGGGGACGCGGATTGTCGATTCGGTTATAGGCGACGATGCCGAGATACGCGACAACAGCTTTATTACGGACTCAACAGTAGGGTCGAGCTGCACTGTCGGCCCGATGGCCCACCTCAGAGGCAACGCTGTGATGGAAGACGGTTCAAAGGTAGGGAATTTTGTCGAGCTAAAGAAAACAAGGCTTGGCCGCGGTTCAAAGGCCAGCCATCTCACCTATCTCGGCGATGCGACAATCGGCGAAAACACCAACATCGGTGCCGGCACTATCACTTGTAACTACGACGGCAAAAACAAACACGAGACCCACATCGGCGACAACGTCAAGATCGGTTCCGACACGATGCTGGTCGCACCAGTAACGGTCGGTGACGGCGCGGTGACCGGGGCAGGTAGCGTGGTAACGAAAGATGTCGAGGGTAGTACCCTCGTTGCAGGAGTGCCTGCCAAAACGATCAAGACTTTGGCCAGGGATGACTAGTGCATATGGTAAAATGGGATCGATGAACGCCAAATCTCAGTCAAAAGTGAAAAAACGGATCGAAGCAATTCGAGAGGTCAGGATCGAACGCCCGGATCGTCAAAAGCTGACGGCTGAGGAATCGCTCAAGCGGATGAACGAGTTTGAAAAAAGGAAGGACGATTTTATTGCCTCTATCCGCAAGAGCAAGGGTTGAGATCTACTTGCCTGATCAGCCGGTACCGATCTATCAGGATCTTCTCCAGACCATCGTCAACGAATTTACAACTTCATTTGGAGGATGCACCATCAAGCGGGGGATCGACGGGTATTATCTTTCGACCTTTGGACAGGTGATCGCCGACCGCATCATACTCGTTTACAGCGATACACCGTTCGAGTTTCAGGAAAACATCGATGGACTTGCAAAGTATGCGGATAACCTGCGCAGGTATGCATTCGACGCCCTGGACGAAGAGGAGATCTTAGTTGCTGTATGGCCCGTACATCATTCCGTTGAGCAAGATTAGCAGTTAAAAACCATATATGTGCGGAATTGTAGGATACGTCGGAAATAAACAGGTTGTGCCGCTGATCATCGACGGCCTAAGAAAGCTCGAATATCGCGGCTACGACTCGGCCGGGATTGCAGTTGTCGACGGCGATCATCAGCTTTCGCTTAGGCGTGCCGAGGGCAAGCTTCGCAATTTAGAAGAATGCATTCGGCTTAACCCGCTGGACGGTAATTACGGTATAGGCCATACGCGATGGGCGACACACGGGCGTCCGACCGAAGAAAATGCCCATCCGCACCGCGACCAATCTGGCAAAGTCGTCGTCGTCCACAACGGCATTATCGAAAACTACTTGACGTTAAAAGAACGTCTCGCTGCCGAAGGCCACGATTTTAAGACTGAGACTGATACCGAAGTCGTCGCTCACCTGATCGGCCATTATGTCGATAACGAAGGGCTTTCCCTCGAACTGGCCGTACGAAAGGCCGTGAAAGAGCTAAAGGGGATTTTCGCGCTTTCGATCATCTCGGTCGATGAGCCGGACATGATCATCTCAGTTCGCGAAGGGCCGCCGGTAGTGATAGGGCTCGGTGACGGCGAATTTTTTGTGGCTTCAGATATACCTCCGATCTTGCAGCATACACGCGACGTGTTTTTCCTTGGTGACCGCGAGATCGCCGTTTTGACGCGTGATTCTGTTAGGGTCACCGACTTCGACGGAAATGTCGTTGAACCTGAGCAGCAGCGGATCACGTGGGACCCGATCATGGCCGAAAAAGGCGGGTTCAAGCATTTTATGCTCAAGGAGATCTACGAGCAGCCGCGGGCGGTTCGGGATACTTCGCAGGGAAGAATCTCGCTGGATACGGGGAAGGTCTATCTCGATCCTATGGACATCTCGGAGGACGAGCTTAGGGCTGTCACGTCGGTCAAGATCGCGGCGTGCGGCACTTCGTGGCACGCCGGGCTCGCGGGCAAGTATATGCTCGAACAGATCGCCCGCGTTCCTGTAGAGGTCGATTACGCCTCGGAATTCCGATATCGCGATCCTGTCCTTTCAGAATCGGACCTCGTGATTGTCATTTCCCAGTCAGGCGAGACTGCCGACACTATCGCCGCTATGCGCGAAGCTCGCAACACTGGCTGCAAGATCCTTGCGGTTTGCAACGTACAGGGGTCGATGATCACACGTGAGGCTGACGGCACCATACTGACCCATGCCGGCCCTGAGATCGGCGTAGCCTCGACCAAGGCCTTTACCTCGCAGATGGTCGCTCTATACCTTTTCGCGCTTTATCTCGGCGACTTGCGCGGCAAGATCGACGAGACTCGAGCCAAGAAGCTCGCCCAGGACCTTGTCGAGCTGCCACTCAAGATCGAACAATTGCTCAATGATGCCGATTCGATCGAGGAACTCTCGAGAGAGTATTTCCGCGTACAGGATTTCTTATATCTTGGACGCGGCATCAATTTTCCAGTAGCGCTCGAAGGTGCTCTGAAGCTAAAAGAGATCAGCTACATTCACGCTGAGGGTTATCCGGCAGGCGAGATGAAGCACGGCCCAAATGCCCTGATCGACGAAAAGCTTCCAGTCGTTGTGATCAACACCCGCGAGACCGGCAATGCAGGCAGCGAGCTGAGATACGAGAAAACCCATTCCAACATCGTCGAGGTCAAAGCTCGCGACGGCATCGTCATCTCGGTCCTTACCGAGGGCGACACCATGAGCTCAAAAGTATCGAACCATGTCATCGAGATACCGGAAACATCGGATCTCCTTTGCCCGATACTATCGATCGTGCCGCTGCAGCTGCTGTCCTATCACATAGCCGTCCGCCGCGGCTGCGACGTTGACCAGCCAAGAAATCTGGCGAAATCGGTCACTGTGGAGTAAAGTTGGGTTTATGAAATGGAGAGTTGTCCTGGAACGTGACGAAGAATCTGGCGATTTGTCCGCATGGTGTCCTGAATTGCCGGGTTGCACGAGTGCCGGAGAGACGGAAGAAGAAGCTTTGTCTAATATTAGAGAAGCGATCGAGCTATATCTTGAGCCCAATCCATTTCCATTCGCTCCAACAGCTGTCGTCCGTGAGGTCGTCGTCTAAATGGGCGGAAAGATTCGCGTTTTCACCGCCAGCGAGATCGAACGCCTGCTTGCAAAACATGGATTTGAGTTGATCTCGCAAAAGGGCAGTCATCGAAAATGGCGAAACTTAGACTCGGGCCGGCAAGTGATAGTTCCGTCGCACGGAGGGAAGTCGCTACCTATCGGTACCGTTCGCAATATTCTGTCAAATAGCGAAATCCCTGAAGCCGAGTGGAGAAACTGGTCGATGAAAGCAGTCCTCGTGAACGATTTTGGCCCGCCGGAGGTGTTGAAACTCGCCAATGTCGATAGACCCGATCCTCAGGTGACCGAGGTCCTTGTAAAGATCGGTGCGGCAGGGGTTAATCCCGTCGACACCTACATTCGTGCGGGAGCTCATGCGGTGAAGCCGAAACTGCCCTACACACCTGGTAAAGACGGATCTGGAACGGTTGAAACCGTCGGTGATCAGGTAACGAGATTTAAACCAGGGGATCGGGTGTACACCGCCGGGGCGATAACCGGAACTTATGCCGAGTATGCTCTTTGTGACGAATCCCACCTCGGCCGTCTTCCGGTTAACGTGTCTTTTGAAGAAGGTGCGGGTATCTGGACGCCGTATGCGACGAGCTATCGGGCGCTGTTTCAAAAGGCGGGAGCAAAGGATGGCGAAACCGTCCTCGTTCACGGAGCTTCGGGAGCGGTGGGAATTGCCGCCATTCAATGGGCAAAGAATGCCGGACTGAACGTGATCGGCACCGCCAGTTCGGAGGCCGGTAAACGTCTGGCGGAAGAGAACGGGGCAGACGCGGTTTTCGACCATTCTGACGCTGATCACCTGAGGGAGATAAGGGAATTCACTGGCGGAAAGGGCGTTAATATTATTATCGAAATGCTCGCCAACGAAAATCTCGAGCGCGATTTCGAGGCTCTTGCTAAGTTCGGCCGGATAGTCGTGGTCGGCAGCCGAGGGAGCCTTGAGTTTACGCCTCGCCTCGCTATGACGAAGGACGCGACAATCTATGGTATGTCGCTTTTCAACGCGCCTCAGAAAGAACTGGACGAGATCCACACTGCCATTTTCGACGGCCTCTCAGAGGAATATCTGAAGCCTCCCGTCTCCCAGATCTTCGACCTTTCCGAAGCCGCTGCGGCCCATCACCAGATCATTGAACAAAAAGCAGCGGGCAAGATAGTGCTTCGACCGTAGCGGTAGTGGTCGGTTTGCTCAGGCTGCGTCTCTTTGTACCTCACTGCCTTCGAGGGCTTCGAAGACCTGCAACGCGTATTTCACGTTTCCGAAGGGGGCCGACACCTGGACGCCCTGGATAACGTCGCGCACTTCCAGGAGGGATTCACGGGCGATGGCGATGCCCTCTTCGCGGGCTTCTTCCTTGCCAGTGTCGGATGCGACGCGCATGCGTTCGAGGATCTCTGGTGTCACCTCGACGCCGGGGACTTCATTATGCAGGAATTCGGCGTTGCGGTAACTCACTAAAGGCCAAATGCCCGCAACGATGGGGATTCGGACATGGGAGATCATTTCGAGAAATCTCTTTAGCTGCTCGGTATCGAAAACAGGCTGGGTGATCGCGTATTCGGCACCGGCCTCGACCTTCCATTCGAAGCGTCGGATCTCTTCCTCCATATTCACGGCACCCGGATTGACGCCAACGCCGATGGAGAACGCGGTTGGTTTACCGATAGGGTTGTTGCCTAGATCCAGTCCGTGGTTAAGCTTGTTGACCATGTTGGTCAGGCCGATCGCATCGATGTCGAATACGGCAGTCGCGTCCGGGTAAGGGCCCATCTTTGGCGGGTCGCCTGTTATCAGCAGCAAATTGTGCAGCCCCAAAGCCGCGGCGCCAAGAAGGTCGGACATCATACCTAGCAGGTTTCGGTCGCGGCAGCAATAATGAAGCACCGCCTCGATGCCGATCTCACGTTCCACCAGAACGGCGGTAGCCTGGGCCGACATTCGGGTTTGCGCGCGAGGCCCGTCGGGAATATTGACCCCGTCAACGCCCGCATCTTTCAACAACCGGATCGAATCGAGTGTTTTGTCCGCGTCGCAGCCTTTCGGCGGCAGGACCTCGACGGACGTGACGAATTCGCCGCGGGCGATCTTCGCCGACCAGCGGGAACGCTCTTCCGGCGGAACGACCTGAACGTCCAACGGCTTTAGGTCGGCGACCGAAGTTCGGGCCTTTGTGACAAAAGCTTGCGGGGCCTGCCGGGGGCTGATCGAGCGAATGGAATCGACGATCAACTTAATATGCGTCGGCGTCGTGCCGCAGCAGCCGCCGACAAACTTGGCCCCGGCCTGGACGAACCTCTTGGCAAAGGTCGCCATGTACTCCGGCGAGCCCATGTAGAATTGCCGTCCCTGCACGTCACGCGGCAGACCGGCATTCGGTTGAGCCGAAAGCTTCTTGCCCGTGACAAGTCGCATTTTTTCTAGTGCACTGAGCACATGTGTCGGGCCGACGCCGCAATTAAGGCCGATCACATCGACACCGAGAGAATCGAGCTTTTCTGTGAAGACCTCGGGCGTTGCTCCGAATGTGGTCTTTAGGTCGAGTTGGATCGTCATCTGGGCCACGATAGGCAGGTCGCTGACATCCTTGACGGCGAGTATCGCCTGCTCGATCACCGAAAGATCGGAAAAAGTCTCGAGCACGAATAGGTCGACGCCGCCCTCAGCGAGGGCCTCGGCCTGATCCCGAAACATCGATCGAGCTTCTGCGAACGATGTAGGGCCATACGGCTCGATCCTTAGGCCGAGCGGTCCCATCGCTCCGGCCACGAGTGCCTTATCCCCCGCAGCTTCGCGTGCGATCTTTGCCGCGGCGACATTGATCTCCCGCAGGCGGCTTTCCAGCCCGTAGGCTTGCAGGTGGTGGCGGGTAGCTCCGAACGAATTCGTTTCGATTATGTCCGCTCCGGCGGCAACGTATTCGGAATGAACCTCGAGTACGAGATCAGGGGAGGTGAGATTGAGTTCGTCGTAACTTCGGTTGATGTAGATGCCTTTGTCGTAAAGGCGTGTGCCCATCGCACCGTCGAAAACGTAGATATGATCGGAATCTAGAAGCTCTCGGAAATTTCTCATAACAAAAAAGTCTCGCCAAAACAGCGAGACCTTAAAAAGAAACTTGTCTATAGCTGTTTAGCAGATTATTTAACGTGGTCGCAAGTCGCATTAACTCACCACAATGATAGCTAATAATGTGCTTTTGCAGAGCCGCTGTCAAGAGCGTCTAAAAAGCTCATCCGGTCTTCCCGAAAAAGGCATAATCGGCACGTGGTCCGTTTACCTCAAGCCGCCAACGAGTAAAATCCGACGGGTTGTCACAACCGTTGCCGCGACCCTGGAACATAAGATGGTAATTTGCTGCCCGGGCCGACCTGAATATGCCTGTGGCTGCAGTAACTCGTCCATTCAGGCCGTATTCTTTGTAAAGGCTTACACCGAGGCCCGAGTCGATGCCATCGATGTCGGCAGCATGCAGTGTAATATGGGGTGGCATCGCAAGTACGAGGCTTCCGCTTGGCCCCAATCCAGCCTTCAAGGAAAATCGCCACTGACGGCGATCGAAAGAAGATGTCACGTTAAACTCGAGCTCTTCACCGGCTGGATCCAGCTTTTCGATCTCTGGAAGGCCTTTTATGCCGTCAAAACCGGCCGCAGTCATATAGAGATCCGCAGCGCCGATCATCTTGATCTCACTAAGCAGGGTCAAATATGACGCATCGAGCTTTACCCGGCTGTGGCCATAGTGGCCGCGCTCAACACAGCATGCGCAGGCGAGTGCAGAGCCGGCAGTGAGCAGAACGATCGTAAGCGACATAATGAAGACCGCAACTTTTTTCTTGAGCATAGATTCTCCCGAGGTCGAGGGTCAACGTATCTGGCAATGTCGACAGTAAAATGTCGAACGGCCCCCTTGTTTTAGCCTACTTATATGGGTATTGCAACCTAAGCACGGTTTATTTTCACGATCGTAAACGAACCATCCGGCATCGCTCAAACCGCTGAAATAACTGCCTTCCAGATTCTGTGGATCTACGGTCCGGCTCTCAGCATGTGATATCGCCTGAGACAAAACATGACGAATAGATCCATAAAGCCTGGCGGCGCTAGCCTTCGAGATCTTAAGGGCTTGCTTTTGCGGGGCCAGTCCGGCCATGAACATTGCTTCGCAGGCGTAAATGTTGCCGAGGCCGCAGACCTTGGTCTGGTCGAGAAGCAGTTCCTTCAGGTTCCGCCTGGATGAACGGCATACGCGGAACAGGTATGCGGGCGAAAACTCATCCGAAAACGGTTCCGGCGCAAGCTGTGACAGTTCTTTTGCGTTCATTACCTCGTTCGTCGCGACGATCTTCATGAAGCCAAAGTGACGCTGATCGTCGAACACTAGCCTCGGGCCATCGAGGTAAAAAACCGCGTGAGTAAATTTCGGGTCAGTCGCATCTTCGTCGAGCAGCGAAAACCTGCCGCTCATCCGCAAATGGACGATCAACGTTTTGTTATTGCTGAGATCGAAAAGGATGTGTTTTCCACGGCGGTGGACAAAGTTAATCGTGGCCGATCTCAGACTGTCGGCAAACGACTCGCCCGAAATACCAGGTGCAAGTTTCTCACGCAGCAAAACTGCCGAAACGATAGTCCGCCCCTTTACCAGTGAGTTAAGACTGCGCGAGATCAGCTCTACCTCAGGCAATTCAGGCATTGTTAGACTCGAGTGTAATCGGTCAGAGACGTTTTATCGCCAAGCACCGAAGCTTCGCCGACGACCGCGTTCCGGCCGACATGGCAGCTTCGTCCAATAATTGACGATCGAACCTCGGCAAAACTGGCAATGCGCGTGTGAGACCAGATCACTGAATCCTCGATAACTGCCTTCTCCTCAATATGCACGCCCGGACCGATGACCGAGTTTGTGATGCTTACGCCGGGTTTGATCGTGCAGCCCTCGCCGATGACCGATAATTTGTCCACCTCGGCGTGGGTCGCCACGTCCGAATTGAACGATCTTTCGATCTCGATACCGCTGAGGGCCCCGGACAGAAGGTCGAGGTGGCCTTTCAAATAACTTTCCGGCGTCCCTATGTCGAGCCAGTATTCGTCCGACATGACATAGCCGAAGAATGGAACTTTTCGCTCGAGGATATCCGGAAAAACGTGATATTCAAAAGATCGATTTGTGTCTTTGGCGATCAGTTCCAATATCAATGGCTCAAGCACATAAACCCCTGCGTTTATGGTACTGGCCATTTCCGCCAGTTCGCCAGCCGAAGGTTTTTCAACAAAACGCTGTATTCTGCCTTCACTATCGACTTGGGCGACGCCATACCGGCTGGGGTCTTCGACGGGCATCAGTGCGATCGTTGCTTCGGCCTCACGTGAACGATGAAAGCGGATGAGCTCGCTAATGTCGAGATCGGTAAGGATGTCGCCATTGAGTACAATGGTCGTTTCATTTGTAGCGTCGGCGGCGAATCTGTACGCACCACCCGTGCCCATCGGGCTCGGCTCGGTTATATAGCGAAGTCGAACGCCGTGTTCGGAGCCATCACCGATGATCTGCTGGATCTTGTCCGGCTGATAGCTCAGAGACAGTGTGATGTCCGTAATATCGGCCTTCCGCAAGAGGTCGATTTGATAGAGCAGCAGAGGACGATTGACGACCGGAACTATCGGTTTGGGCGTGTAAACGGTTAGCGGCCGCAACCTTGTACCTTTACCGCCAGCTAAAATTAATGCCTGCATAATCGAGAAAATGGAGCGGGAGCACGAATAAAGACTATTTAACCGGAACGAAAAAATCAATGCTGCCGGAGATCAATATGTGTTGTGAAATGTACAACAATGCCAAAAAACATTGACACAACTCGGTCCAGGTGCTAGATTGAATATACAGGTTCATCGAGGATCTGACCTGTATACACACCTTCAATACGGACATTGTACGGCACGGTTCTTAATGCCCGTCTTTAGTCCTCTTCAGACCATAATGAGCTTCGACAAGTCAAAGGCGATGCGAAATGCAGAGCGTTACGTTGCGCAAGGCAAGATACGCGCGGCGATATCAGAATATCGTGCCGTCGTTGACAATGACCCGCGAGATATCTCGACTCTTAACATGCTCGGCGACCTATACGCCAAGAGTGCGGAGAAGCGCGAAGCGATCGACTGTTATTTGCAGGTCGCCGACCACTACAGTACACAGGGTTTTTCCCAAAAGGCCATCGCTGTCTATAACAAGATCTCACGCATTCAGCCAGACTCTATCGAGGTATCGGCAAAACTCGCCGAACTCCATAAGGGCAAAGGCTCACTCTCCGAGGCCCGGTCGCACTACATGACCCTGGCCGACCATTACCAGAAGAACGGCCACCCGCTCGAAGCCCTCTCGATGTACAAGCAGATCGCGCTGCTCGATCCGAACAACACTGAGGTCTGCCTTAATCTTGCCGAATCATATTTGCGCGAGGGACAGCGTGACGAGGCTGTTGAGGCCTATGCCGAAGCCGGTGCGCGCTTTAGCCGCCAAAATAAACAGGAAGAGGCAATAAGGGCACTGACAAAAGGCTTTGATATCAGATCGACTGATCTGCGGATCCTGAACGGCCTGGTCAAAGCGCAGACCGCGCTCGGACGAGCGGCAAAAGCGACTTCGCTACTCGACGAGATCCTCGAAAATGACCCTTATAACCGCGACGTGCTTTATCTGCTTATTGAGAGCTGCATTGATTCGCAGAATGCCGCCGGAGCGGAAAAAGCAGTTATAAAGCTGGTTGAGATCGAACCCGCGAACTATCCTAAATTCCTCGACCTTATCCGCATCTATCTCAACGTCAACGATCCGTCGTCCGCGGCCAGGATTCTGACGATGTCAGCCGAATATCTGCTCGCCGGCGGACAATCAGATGAATGCGGCAAGTGGATCAATGAGATACTGGAGCGTGATCCCGGTCAACTCTCGGGCCTCAGGCTGCTCGTTCGATACAACTCATGGATGAACGATCCGAACGGTTTTCGTCTGGCCCTCGAACGGCTGTATTCGACGGCGGCCGAACAGGGATCCGTGGATGATGAACGGATCGCTCTTTCACAACTCGTGATTGTCAGACCGCATGAGACCCGATTCAGGGACCGCCTGACCGAGATCAATGAAGAATTCGGCTTCGAAGAAGAGTCTGTCAACGAAGAAACGCTGAGGGCTCAATTCGGCATATTACCGGCAGATGGCCTCGCCGAGCACACCAGAACCGACAACACGGCGTCAGCAAATGATGACGCTGATTCAGAAACCATTCCCTCGGCCAACGGTTTCGAAACGAACGGCTATGTGGTCGACGCCGAGATCGTGCACGAGCCGTCTGACCCGGAAACGAATGGCCATTCTCATGCTGCCGACCTAAAGATACAGAAAGAGCTGGAAAGCATTTCATTTTATCTCGAAAACGATTACCGCGAGTTGGCCGAGAAAGCCCTTGGCGAGTTAAGAAAGGAATTCGGCGACAGACCTGAATTTGACCTTCTCGGAAGTGCCGGCGGCGATAGTAGCCAAACTCCCGAGGCCTCTGCCGAGGTCAGTGCGAACACGATCGGCATCGACGAGATGCGGTCGGAATTCGGTCTGGAATCTACAGAAAATGAAGCTGAGAATGAAGACTACGAAACTCATTATCAGATGGCCGTCGCTTACCACGAAATGGGATTGATGGAAGACGCGATCCGCGAATTTCAGGATGCGATCAACCTTACCACCCCGAAAAATCACGACCGTCGGTTTTTCCATTGTGCCAACCTACTTGGCCATTGTTTCCTCGAAAACGGAAAACCGCATCACGCCATAACGTGGATAACGCGTGCACTCGAAACACCGAATATTTCGGACGAGGAATATCACGGGCTGTGGTACGAACTGGGAACTGCCTACGAGGCACACGGTGATGAGGCGACCGCTGCCACTTATTTTGAACGGATCTATGCGGAAAATGTGGACTTTCGCGATGTCGCCGAGCGAGTAAAGAATTTCGTGCCCGCTCCATAAGTTGTTTAGGTTTGGGGGACAAAAGTCCAGCAGTTATACTTTGACGGTATGGTGGAACGCCTGACCGTCATTTTTTTTATCATTCTTTGCCTGCTGCTGGGGTTCTATCTGATCCTTTCGCCATGGGATGCTCTTTTTGGTCCCTGGGGCGAAAATTACCTGCTGGTATTCCTGTCCGATAAAACAAATTTACCGGGTTTGCGGCAGACGGTTGCCTCTACCTGGTTTCGCGGTGCGGTCACCGGTCTTGGGGTTATGAACGTCCTGATCGCTCTTTGGGAGATGTTCCATTTCAAGCAAAGTGTCCGGATGCTGCAGGGTGACACTGTGGACAAATAGCCATGTGGTCCGACGCTAAGGAGCCGATTACTTACCTCATTACAAGCGGAAAGGCTACGGATGACAATTTCTCAGAAGCTGCCCGCGACATTCTTGCATTGGTCGCCATCGCCGTACGAGAAGGCGTGTCGCTGATCCAACTGCGGGAAAAGCAGCTATCGGGTAGGCGTCTGTTCGAGCTTGCCTCCGCCTGTGTCAACGTTGTTAACAACACACGATCAAAGCTGCTGATCAATGATCGCGGTGACATTGCGGTCGCCGCAAGAGCAGATGGCGTACATTTGACGGAAGTTTCTATTCCCATTTCCGTGGCCAGAGAAGTCTTTGGAAAAGGACTGCTGATTGGCGTGTCGGTTCACACGCCGGAGGGGGCTCGTTCTGCCGCCGCGGATGGAGCGGATTTCGCAGTTTACGGCCCGATATTTGAAACGCCAGGTAAAGGTTCTGCTGTGGGATTGGAAGCTCTGGCCGACGTCTGCTCGGAAGTCGCACCGTTTCCGGTGTTAGGGATAGGAGGAATCGACGGAGCAAATTGTCGTTCGGTGATAGCATCCGGAGCCGCGGGCGTTGCGGCGATACGCGGTATGGAAGACGCAGAATCGATTCGGTTTATGATGAGAGAGCTTCGAAATGACAGAAATGACTAACAGTAACGAGATTCCGCCGGTCTGTCTTACGATCGCCGGGCTCGATCCTTCGGGCGGTGCCGGTGTGGTGGCGGACATAAAAACCTTTGGAGCCCATGGCTGTTTTGCCGCGGCTGTTATCGCATCAGTAACTTTTCAGAATACAGTTGGCGTATTTGGCTCGGTGCATCAGACCGCGGATTCGGTCCGGCGACAGGCCGAGCCCGTTTTTGACGACTACGATATAGCGGCAGCAAAGACGGGAATGCTCCCAACAAGCGAGATCATTAAGACAGTGGCCGCGATATTTCGCGAGCGAGAGACGGTAAATCTTGTGGTCGACCCCGTGGTTCGATCAACTTCCGGATTTGACCTTATCGACGATGCCGCCCTGTCATCTCTTATCGAACATCTGTTTCCCCTGGCCCTGGTCATCACGCCCAACATTCCGGAAGCGGAGCGAATATCGCGGATCAAGATCCGTAACCGCTCAGATATCGCCGAGGCCGCCGCGATCATGCAAGGCTTCGGTGCCCGCAACGTGCTCATTAAGGGTGGCCATGCGGTTGATCTGGCCCGAACGGGAAAGGCCATCGATTATCTATATACAGACGCCGGCGAGCATATTTACGAAGCTGATCTGATCGATACGAAAGCAACCCACGGCACTGGCTGTACTTTGGCGGCAGCGATCACAGCCAATTTGGCGTTAGGCAGGCAGCTTAGTGACTCCGTAAAAAATGCCAAGGATTTCGTCACCCATGCGATCCGAACCGCGCCGATGCTAGGAAAGGGCCATTCTCCATTGAATATCCGATAACTATTTTGCCGGTGTAAAGATGCTGGGTGAAAGGTAGGTTACACCGAAGGTTACTCCGGTACGCGGGCTGAACTCCGTCAGGCCGAATGCGGCGGCAGCGTCAAATCTGAGCCCAGAGGTCCGGACCTGCGTGCCGACCCGAAACTGGCCGATGCTCTCGGTACCAAGAGGTGCGGGGCCATTGCGGGTGTTTATCCGGCCGTTGATCTCGCTGACTATATTTACGTGATCAGTAGCGCGATAAATCCCGGCGAGGCCATACAGAAAGACATCGTTCTGCGTGAAACGCTCGATCGGTGCAGTCATAATTCCGAGCCCGACATTGCCCATGGCGTTGAATCGGGCGGTACTGCCCACCACGTTTCCAAACTTTTTCTGAACGATCAGCTTGGTGAAAATATTAACCTGATTGGTTCCGATACCGCGGGACTGGTCGGTATTCGGCATCTGATAACCAAATTTCAGACCGACGGCCGGCAATAGGCGAGTCTCATTACGGAGTTTTACCTTGGCTGAGATCGTAAAGTCATCGAAATCATTCGTCGAGTTGCCGCTAATGTTCAATGGAATCGCGGACGGCCCCAGCGAATTGATAGCCACGTAATTTTGTATCGTGCCCTCGATCTGGAGTTCGACGTTCGAGGCAAAGCCTGTTCGTATGCGGATATCACCGATCCGGGTCAGTTCGCCATTGATACCGGAGAGCGGAAATTTTGCGTTTTGAAAGAAGTCCACGCCCGCCGAAATCTCCATCGATCCCGCCGGTGTAATATCGATGTCATCTGTAAGCAGCGGACGCTGTTGGGCCGCTGCAGAAAACGCCAAGGCGATCAGTATCATCAATTGTAAAAGCGAGCGTGACATCAGTGACGATTTTGACACTCAACTCAAGTTTTGTAAATCTTTAACTGCCGTTCTCTCGCTTGTTTGCACATAAATCGCTAAACTTGCAAAATTGAGTGAACAGGCATTTTTCACTCGGGCTTTTTTCACTTCAGGGTATGAGTAAAGATCTACTTACTTTTCAAAAAGAACCGGTCGATGGCGGGCTTCGGCTCGTGTCGGAGCGTTCTGATGCGCCTGAAGCGGCAGCCGTGGAAAAGCAGTTTGTCAATTTCATGTTCCTCCGTGTCAGCCCCGAATGGCGGCGGCTGTCGGCAGCGAGCAAAACTGACCTCAAAACCGAATTCAACGCTGTCTTTGACCAGTTTCGCAAGGATTTTCTGCTCTTTACTTATTCGCTCGTCGGATTCGATTCTAAGGCCGACCTTATGTTCTGGCGTGTTGGCCCATCGCTCGACATGGTTCAGGATATGACGGCAAAGCTCTACCGTACGGGGCTCGGCAGCTTTATCGAGACGACAAATAATTATCTCTCGGTGACGAAACGAATGATGTTCGTCAGCGAGCATACGGACGACCGTTTGCGGGTGACGGCCGGTGCGGCGAAATATCATTTCGTTTACCCGTGTGCCAAGAACAAGGAGTGGTATCGAATGCCGCCCGATGAGCGCGATGCGCTGATCGAAGAGAACTTCATGGTAGGAAAGAAATTTCCAAACATCAGAATACATCTTACCCACGCTTTTGGGTTTAACGATCACGAGTATTTAATTTCATTCGAGACCGATGAACCGAAGGACTTTATAGCCCTGGCCGAAGAACTCAGACATATGCCCGCCAGTTCGTTCACACTGCGTGGCATGCCCGTTTTCACGTGCCGCCAGCGAACATTGACAGAGTGTCTGGACGCCCTGGGATGATGGTGATAGCTCGAAAGTTTTTCATCACCGGGGAAGTGCAGGGCGTCGGATTTAGATATTTCGCCCAGCGGTCTTCCGCACGGCACCAGGTGCGGGGTTACGTGAAGAATCTCGACGATGGCCGCGTCGAGGTTCATGCGGAAGGCCCGGCCGCCGATGTCGAAGCATTTCGCCGCGATCTCGCCGCTGGCCCGAGATACTCGCGCGTCGACGGTGTCGAGGAGATCGTACTGGATCCAAGCGGATCGTTTTCGGCTTTCAGGATAGAAAGATAGGCTTTTTTAACTAAACTGGCCACCGGCCATTGACCACTCACCACTGACTATGGACAACTTACGACAGCTAATCCGCGAGGTGCCCGATTTTCCAAAGCCGGGTATTAACTTTTACGACATCACGACCCTTTTGCTCGACCCGACAGGTTTGAAGCAAACGATAGATGCGATGGGCGAGATGTGCCCGACGGGGCCGATAGACACTGTCATCGGTGTCGAATCCAGAGGCTTTATATTTGCCACGCCGCTTGCATATCAACTAGGCGCCGGATTTATCCCGGTCCGCAAGCCAAAAAAGCTGCCCGCCGAATGCGTGTCCGTCTCGTACGACCTAGAATACGGCACCGACACGCTCGAAATGCACAAGGACGCCGTCGGCGAAGGACACAATGTGCTCATCGTCGACGACCTGCTGGCGACCGGCGGTACCGCAAAGGCCGTGGTTGACCTCGTCGAGAGCGTCGGCGGCACAGTCGCCGGTTTGCTGTTTGTCGTCGAGCTGGATTTCTTAGGCGGGCGTGACCGGTTTAACGGTTATGATGTCCGTTCATTGATCCGTTACGACTCATAGGCTTGCGGCTTAGCGTTTCTTGACAATCCGCACTCCGCAATCCACAATCCAAAATCGTAGGCTCCCGTAGCTCAGCTGGATAGAGCGTTCGCCTCCTAAGTGAAAGGTCGCAGATTCGAATTCTGCCGGGAGCACCATTTTCGTTTTTGCTGGAGTTTAGTTTTTGAGCTGATTATTTTATTTTGACTTCTGATATTTTACCTGGAATAGGATTCCGAATAGACGTTTGTATTTAATGAACGGAAGAAAAGCATGTAAAAGCACAGTGGCAAACATTTTTACCACAGTGGGCAGGCTGGAGGTCTGTTCGTAATCTCCGAAAGCAATTGAATCAAGGCCGCATTCTTTAACGGGAATGCGGTCTATCTTGTTTTGGAGAGGCCTTTCTATTTCGGGCGAGGTGTGGCAAGTTTGTTAGGTATGAGAAAGGTTTTGACGTCGGCTGAGATGCGTGAGGTTGACCGGCTGACGACCGAAAAATACGGCATTCCGTCGCTTCTATTGATGGAAAATGCGGCCCACGCCGTCGCACGCGTTATCACCGAAAAACTCGGTGGTTCGGTCAAAGGGAAATCGATACTCATACTCTGCGGGAAGGGAAACAATGGCGGCGATGGCTCGGCATTGGCGAGGGTACTCCATCAAGAGGGGGCAAGAATTGAGATTTATCTGTTCGGAGATATTGAGGAGACGAAGGGGGATGCTCGGACGAATTTTGATCGATTGCAGCAAACCGCGTCTACCGAATATACGGCCAAAGGAAACCTCTATTTTGAAGTCGACCCGCTTATCGATTACTGGGTGCATACAACTGGCGCCGAAGTCGGAGATTTCGATATAGCGGTGGACGCCCTATTCGGCACCGGCTTGACGAGGCCGCTGGACACTCTTTACCGCAATGTTCCGTATGTTTGGAACAGACGGTACACAAGTCCGGATCTCTGCCAAAATGAAGGTACTATCCGACTTTCGATCGATGTGCCATCCGGTCTGTTCGCTGATTCAGAACTTGTACCTGAAATTCACTTTGAAGCAGACACTACGGTGACTTTCTCGGCTCCGAAACTTGCTAACGTATTACCTCCTCCATCGAGAGCCAATGGGGAATTAATTATAGCGGACATCGGCTCTCCTCGGGAACTGATCGACGAACAGAAGTCACAGCTCTATGTGGCGGAGGCGAAAGATGCCGAAAACTGGCTTAGGAGGACGGAGTTTTCCAGTGACGATTATAAGAACAGACGCGGCCATGCCTTTATCGTCGCCGGTTCCGAAGACTATTCCGGGGCGGCGGTGATGTGTGGGAATGCGGCGATGCGTTCGGGCGTGGGGCTGACCACTTTATTGGTTCCGACTTCTTGTAAGATTGAGGTTGCTTCGCGGGTGATTCCGGAGGTGATCGTTAGGACGCTTGGAGAGAAGGATGGCGAGGTTAGTTCGGATGCGTTTGCGGTGAATGAGGAGTCGATCCGGCAGGCGGATTCTATTCTTGTCGGGCCGGGGCTGAAGGTAACGGATAGAGGCGTTGAGAGATTTGTTAGAGAGATCGTTGAGAATCGAACGGTGCCGGTGATAGTCGATGCTGGGGCGTTGTGGTTTTTTAATCCGCCGGATGGTTTGTTGCACAAGCCCGCGCGTAAGCAAGGGCGAAACATCCACGTTACAAAAGAAAGCGACCATATGTCACGTCAGGACATCGCCCTTGCTCACGCGCGGGCTTGTGCACTGGTCTTGACTCCTCACGAGGGCGAGTTTCTGCGGCTGCGTGCTGGTCAAGGAGAGAACCACCCCGTCGGCGAAACGCCGACACCCCTCCTTCGGAAGGAGGGGAGCCTGAAAGAGGACCGTGTCGCGGCCGTTCGTGAGTTTGCGGTTGCGAATGACGTGATCCTCGTCTTGAAAGGTGAGCGTGTTTTGATCGGGTCACCTGATGGTCGGGTGGTTGTTAATCCGACAGGAAATTCCGGTCTTGGAAAAGCTGGAAATGGTGATACTTTGGCCGGCATTCTCGCGGGTTTTACGGCTCAGGCGGTGAAATTTGAGATCGATATTTTCGAGACGGTCGTCGCGGCCGTATATGTCGCCGGAATGGCGGGTGATGTTGCTGAGAAGAAATACGGCAAGCGTGTGATGACGGCCTCGGACGTTCGCGAATGTCTGGCCGATGTCTTTTCGCTGTTTGATGATCGGGAAGCCGAATGAAGACCAGCATTTTAA
>JBGSXN010000106.1:0-2170 GCA_041751355.1 Pyrinomonadaceae bacterium | reverse complement strand
CCGGTTACCGCCACGAATTCACCGTCGGCGATATCAAACGAAACGTCGTCGAGTATGGTTAAAAGTTCTGTGCCTGACTTTACGGTCTTAGTTACGGTTTTTAGTGAGATCATTTTTCTGCAGCATTCAGAACTCTATTATCGTATATCCTTGCGAGAAAGCCTTATCGACTCGGTTTGATAAAATGCAAAGTGGGCTTACATGTATGCATCTTTAAACTAGATCAAGCGGCTTAGAGATCATTATTATCATGCACAATACTATTCGATTATCAGCTCTCTTAAGTTTCATGATTCTGTCGGTGATATCCATCGCTTGCGTCACAGGTTCCGACACGCCCGGAACGTCCCGAAATAATGCAAGGCCGGTCATAACGCCATCTATTGTGGCGGATCGCCCGAAGATCATCGCCTTTGGCGACAGCCTGACCGCTGGCTTTGGGCTCTCGGAAAAAGAGTCTTATCCATACCTGCTTCAGGAAAAGCTAAAGGCCGATGGCTATGATTTTGAGGTCGTCAATGCGGGAGTGTCCGGCGATACGAGTTTGGGCGGTTTAGAGCGGGCAGATTGGGTGCTCGAGCAGGAGAACGCCAAGGTCCTTATTTTAGAACTCGGCGCAAACGACCTGCTGCGGGGTGTGCCTGTAGCCAAAATGAAAACCAATCTCGATCAAATAATACGGAAGGCAAAGGCGAAAAATCTCCGGATCTTGTTGTGCGGAATGCTCGCGCCGCCCGCGATGGGTGCCGAATATCAGCGGGATTTCAACACAGCATTTCCAGACCTAGCGTCCGAGCACAAAGTGGCGTTTCTTCCTTTTCTTCTGGAAAACGTAGCTATGGACAAAGCACTGAACCAGGCCGACGGGATACACCCTAATGCCGACGGTGCGAAAATAATGGCCGATAATATATACAAGGCCCTAAAGCCGATGCTCTCTAAATAATCGTCTATCAGGGCAGATCGACCTTTTTGAAATGTTGGGGCCGCCGGTTGAGCATTCCCGTCTTACGATCGATCTTTAATCGGATACGCCTTATCACCGCTGAAGGGATCCTCGATAATTTTGAGATCGCACCGGAAGGGGCACGCGGCCCGAAACGGTCAGGGCTATCGCCATCTGTCCAAACTGCCACATAGTCCGATTGCTGGGGCATCGATCTGAATATCTCGACGGTCTTAACTTTTCTGGCTATGACGAGCAGCATGGTGGGGCTTTCGTTAATTATCTGCACTCGCTGGCGTACATTTCGAGGGTCAGCGACCTCGTACCACGGACTGGTCAGCGTCTCCTCAAATACGATCAGATGCTCGAGTGAGAAGCCATTTTCCTTAGAAAATATTCGGAAGAACAACTCCGGGCTGAACTGATACAAGCCGTGGCCGCTGTGATTATTCGTCGGCGTTATAGCAAGAAAGTGGCCGCCCTCTGCGACCATTTCCATGCAATTGCGGATGGCAGTCGGAAAGTTGAAGATGTGTTCAAGCGTGCCGCCGTCGAGGACGCAGGAGAAGGACCCTTTGAACTTGTCGGGAATAGGTTGATTAAAATCGTGGATCTCTGAAGCACTCTCGTAGTCAGAAGCGTCAAATGAGACAACATTCCGGGCACCAATGGCTTGTAAAAAAGACTCAGCGTATATGCCTGGACGGCCTGCCATTTCATCGATCTCGGCATTCGAGAATTGAAGGCCGAATCGACGGAGGTTTTTGGCAAGATCCTTTGGGCTGATCAACATTTCCTGCCGTCCGATCATTGCTATCGCGTCGAACGACACGCCGCGGCTGCGGGCGTATAATAAAAATTTCGTGCCGTTAATATCCAGGCCCATGATCGGGATTCAGTATAGCTTATGAATGTAACTCATCTGGAATGCGCTCTGTGCGGACTTCGCCATGAGGCCGCCAGGCTTCAAAACCTATGCATCGAATGCGGGAAACCGCTGCTTGTTCGCTATGATCTCGAAAAAGCCGCGGCCACGCTGACGCCGGACTCCTTAGCCGGACGCGAATCGAGCCTCTGGCGATATGCCGAGGTCCTTCCGCTAGTCGATCCGGCCCATCGAGTGAGCTTTGGCGAAGGATGCACGCCCTTGTTAAAGGCCGACCGGCTTGCCGCGACTCTTCCGGTCAAACTCGAACTGTATATCAAGGACGAGGGCCAAAACCC
>JBGSXN010000105.1:0-5156 GCA_041751355.1 Pyrinomonadaceae bacterium | reverse complement strand
TCTCTCATCGACTCGACGACTCTGCGGTTAGATATTGATGGAACTGGAATTCGACAAAGAAATTGATGCGATACTGCGTAAGACGCGGCCGGCTGGTGGTTTGGCCGCATCTTCGCCGCATCTCGATGCAGACGTGATCGCGGCCTTTGCAGAGAACGCTGTGCCTGAACCCGCGCGGCTGCTCTACACAAAGCATCTGGCGGATTGCGATCAATGCAGGACGCAGCTTTCCCAGACTATCTCGATGAATGAGGGCGGTGCCGGTGCACCGGTGCCGGTCACTGAACCCATCACCGCGGCAACGATCCCCTGGTACCAGTCGATATTTCGGACGCCGGGCCTGGCGGTCGCGATGGGCGGTTTAGTACTTGTATTTACAGGCGTATTGGGCTTTCTCGTGATCCAGAACAACCAAACTTCTCAGAGTGCTACCGTCACGCAGGTCACGGAGCGAGAGACGATGCCGAGCGCTCCACGGGATGAGCAGGTACCGCTGATGTCGAATTCGAATGCGGCTTCGCAAGCACCACCGGAGAATGTCGATGGAGCAGTCACCATGGTTCCTACGGCGGGCGCGGCTGCCAACTCAGCTTTGACCGACGCGGCCGGCTCGGGATCCGGTGTGCTTGCCCGAAGAGACCTGGCCGCGAACAAGCCGACAGAATCCGATGACAGAGATACAACGGCCCGGAGCGTGACTGCGATGCCATCGGCCGCGGCCCCACCGCCTCCGCCGGTACCAGCCACTGAATTAAGGCTCGAGGGAGCTACCGCCGATCGTGCTAAGCCGGCCGAAGACCCCGAACGCAAGCAGGCCGAACTGAGCGATGCCAGTCTCGAAGAGAGGAAGAAAAGATCTGAATCGGCCCGCGCACGCGACTTGCCGCCCCCCTCGGCCAAGGTTGGTCCTGCGCGCGGCCCTGTGCAGATGCAGTCGAACCAGGTAGGCAACCTGGCGGGTGAAATGACGGTTACACGTAGCGTTGGCGGCCGTAAATTCACCAACCGCGACGGTGCCTGGTATGACACCGCGTATCGCGGACAGGCGACAACAAATGTTAAGCGGGGCACCGACGAATTCAAAAAGCTCGATTCAGGGCTGCGTTCCATCGCCAACCAGCTCGACGGCGTGGTTGTTGTGGTTTGGAAAAATAAAGCTATTCGCATTCAGTAATACTCAATTTGTTAATACCTTCCCAACTGACTGGCTTCACGTTAAAATAAAGTCATGAAAGCCACTTTTCTCGTTTTCTGCCTTTTTATCCTTACCTCCTCAGTTTTTGGGCAGGCGGCATGGCAGACGGGGCTCGACTCGCGGATCAATTTTTACCAGACTACCGATTTTGGCATCGTGTTGGCTGGGACAGAAAAGAGCCTCTATGCCATTGATGGCCAGACTGGCGAGCGGTTGTGGCGGCGGCAGACGGGCAAGATCAATGAGACGGCTGTGACGCCGGTGCCGGGAACTGACCTGATACTTTTCTCAATCGATCTCGGCAGCCGTTCTCGGCTCGAGGCGGTAGATCTGTTGACTGGTGCACGAATATGGCAGAGCGAAAAGGTGAAGGGCGATGTGATGCAGCTCGCCGTTGACCCGGAACACGATCTGATCGCTGTTGTGCTGGTAAAGGACCCTAAAGGCGATTCGGGAAAGACATTCAAGAAAAAGCCGGTCACGCATGTACTGCAGTTATCGACCGGAGAAGAACTGTGGAAGCGCGACTTTGACAGCTCGATCGAGATGATGCCGACGCGGTTTGGTGACAATCTCGGCAAGATCGACCACACGCTCGACAATTACCGTGCTCCGCTGCTGCTCGACGGGCGGCTTTTCCTGTTTTATGAGGGCTCGACGTCGTATGACGCTCGGACCGGCAAGGAAAAGGAACGCGAAAAGTTCAAGATCAATGAGGACGGCCTGGCATTGACCGAGGCTGATCCAATATTCGACGACCGTCACGTCTATGTATCGGGCCGCGGCCGCATTCGCGCGATCGACCGCCGTACCGGGCAGGATGTCTGGAAGGCGAGCGACCTCGGCATTTCAGCGGAAATGGCACAGATCGGCAGCGTGCTGTACGTCCGCACCGGCGGGCAGTTTACACGGCTGAAAGACGGCGAGACCCAGGACAAGGGGCCGTACGGAGTTTCTGCCATCAATGCCGTGACGGGCAAAACGCTTTGGCGATATAAGGGTGCCGACAAGGGGCTGACGAATTTTGCATTCTCGGATGAGAATACAATATTGATCGCCGATAAGGACGATCTGATAACCCTCGATGCCCGCACCGGTAAACGCATTTCAAAGCGTGATCACAAGGTCGACAAGGCCCAATTTGTCCTAATAAACGAAAGCGGACAGGCCGTTGTCGGCGGCAGGAATGAGATCGCCGCATTTGTCGTGGGTGACGCAAAACGACCCGAGGTTTGGCGGGCTCGCCACACTGCCCCGGGCCGGGGCGTTTTCCGGACCGTGACGGGCATCGCATTGCGTGCGGCGGCATTGTATTTCCGCTACGGCGGGATGGCGACATCCGCTGTTAGCATCGCACGCGGCGGATTGAGCCTGGCGTCGGCAGCTCATTCTTTCCGGTGGTCCGGGCTACGAACGAGATTCGGCTCGGTCAACCTGACATCTCTCGCCAGCAACTCGGCACGAAATTACGTAACCGGCCGTATTTACTCATACGGTTCACTTGCCCGAACGCCGAATATGCTCGAGCGTTTTCGCGGCCTGCAGGTTTCGATACCAAATGCCACCGACATACGCGGCCGTGTGATCGGAAGCGCGATCAGCCGTGCTACGCCATCCCGAGCCGACGTTCAGGAAAGTATCATCGACCGCCTCGATCCGGCCCGCCAGATGGAAAGGTTTGGCAATTATCTTCTCCGCCGAAAACGTCTCGCGGAGCTGCGTTCCAGCCATATGTATTTCTATACTGATCTGCCGAAGCCCTTTGACAAAAAAGGCCTCGTGGGCGTAAATGTTCACACCGGCCGCGATGCGAGATATGCCTTGGTTTCGGACCCCGATCCGATGTTTGTTACGGATGAAACGGCGAGCCTGCTTTATTCGGCGGACGGAAGTCGATTGCGGGCGTTTGATATCGTAAACAGGTAATTTGACCGCTGAATTTGATCAGCATGCGCTTGTGCCTATAACCCTTGAAAAAATATGAAAACCAATTGCTTGCTATTGCTTATTCTGGGCCTCAGCGTCTCCACGGTTCAGATCAACGCCCAAAAGACGGTCACCAAACCGGACCCCGAGGTCGCCATGATGATCAAAGAGGTCTCGGCGAAACGGATCGAGGCTGACATTCGGAAGCTCGTTTCATTTGGCACGCGTAACACGCTGTCGGAGCAGGACAATCCGACACGTGGCATCGGAGCGGCGAGGGATTGGCTTTATGCGGAATTTCAACGGATCAGTGCGGAGTGCGGCGGGTGCCTGGATGTACAAAAGCAAAGTTTTGTTCAGCCCAAGGCCGCCCGAATACCCGAACCGACAACCCTGACCAATGTTTTCGCGATACTCAAAGGCACGACCGATCCCGAACGTGTCTATGTGGTATCCGGGCATTACGATTCGATGTGCTCATCGTCGACCGATGCGACCTGCGATGCTCCGGGTGCGAATGACGATGCATCGGGGACAGCGGTTTCGCTTGAATTGGCCCGCGTAATGTCTAAGCGCAAATTCGACGCGACGATCGTTTTTATGGCCGTGCCGGGCGAAGAACAAGGGTTGCTCGGGGCAGCGTATTACGCAGAGCATGCAAAACAGAACAATGTGAATATCGAGGGGATGTTCACCAACGATATAGTCGGCGGCGTGACAACGCATAAGAATTCGCAATTTCGCAAACGTGTCCGTGTATTCAGCGAGGGCGTGCCGTCAAATGAGACCGAGCAGCAGGCGGCAACTCGGCGGAGCGTCGGGGGCGAGAATGATTCGGCCTCGCGTCAGCTTGCACGTTTTGTGAAGGAGCAGTCGGATCGATATTTAAAGGATTTTAGCGCGTGGATGATCTATCGCCGCGACAGATACGGCCGTGGCGGCGACCATATCCCGTTTGTCGAACGCGGTTTTGCCGGCATACGCTTTACCGAGCCGGACGAGGACTATGCTCACCAGCATCAGAACGTCAGGACGGTGGACGGCAAATTTTTTGGCGATACACCGGAGTACGTTGATTTTGATTACACGGCGAATGTCGCCCGCGTAAACCTCGTTGCTCTCGCTGGTCTTGCGTCGGCACCCGCAAAGCCGAAAAATGTGGGTATCGTGACCGCGGGCTTGACTAATGATACGGTCCTAAAATGGGATGCAAATGCGGATGCCGACCTCAGCGGTTACGAGATTGTCTGGCGCGACACGACGGCGGCCGAATGGACCAATTCGCAGTTCGTCGGCAATGTGACGACCTTCACGGCAAAGGCGATGTCTAAGGACAATTTCTTTTTCGGTGTAAGGGCCGTTGATAAGGCCCGCAATAAGAGTCCGGTTGTATATCCCCGGCCTATGCGGTAATTCAGGAGAGATGGATCGCTTCGTCCTCGAGCAGTCGAATCCCGCGATCAATATTGTTGAAAACGGGGGCCATCTCGAGAAACTCGACGAGTTCGGGCCCTTTCAAAACCTGTGCGTAACTGAGCGCGACTTCGAAGTTTTCAAAGATACTACTGCCGAGCCATGCTATTGCGGCCAGCTCCTGCTGCTCCAGAGTGGAAAGATCAAGAACAGCCTGCCGGAGGGCCGCATTTCGCCCATTGACCGCCGCCTTTTCAGTGCGAGCACGGATCGAACCTTCCGTGCGAATTGGGCCAGTATTTAGCTCAAATATTTGCCGAGCAGTCGTCTTAGATAGATTTAGTGTCTTCGTGATAGCCTCCGACAAGCGTCATTTAAGTGTGAAGAGTTAGGGACAGAATAGCCGCTATATCGGATCATGTCTGTGCGATACCACACCCTACGTTAGACTAAGCTATACATTTGTAGCTTGGCCCAAATCGCGTCGGCTATCAAAAAGTTCGACAGGTTAAGGATCACCCGCACCGGAAAACATCATCACTATGAAAGCGGCAAAAGCCATCAGATATACCGTCATTGCTATAACACGCAGTCGACGAAGGGGAGTTTCGGCCAATGGCAC
>JBGSXN010000104.1:0-14416 GCA_041751355.1 Pyrinomonadaceae bacterium | reverse complement strand
CATGTAGAAAATATAAAACCGGAGAGACAGGATGCCGAAAAGCGAGGCGATCAAAAACAGAAGAGCCGGATAGCTGAACTTTTTCTGCAGCTGCAGCACCATGGTCATGGCGACCACAAGAAGAAAGATGATCACGCCGTCTTTGAGCAGTTGGCCGGACCAAATGATAAAAGACGGAAAAACGGCGATGGACACGGCCGAGATCTTTGCGACTTTTAGATTGTTAAAGATCTTATTGGCACAGAAAAAGACCATCGGGGCGGTAGCGGCACCAATGACGGCACAAAACGATTGGGCAGCAAAGATATTTCGGCCGAGGGCGAGATAGATAAATCCTGTCAAGTAATTCATTCCCCAGCCGGCACCGCTGGCTGGGTCGCCGAGATAGATCAAGGCACCGGACATCGTCTCATGTCCGAGCCAGATGTCGACCAGCGTCGCGCCGCTGCTGTCATACGCGATGGCGTCACCGCCAAAAAACTCGCGCAGTTCGAATACGTGAAGAAATATGCCGAACGCCATTCTCAGCCCAAGAGCGAGAAGAAAGACCGTCGTTATAAAATCCTTTTCAGCCGTAAACTTTCGAAAAAGGGCGATGGCCGCAGCCGCCAGGACAAACACGAATACGAGAGCGATCGGCCCGTCGGGAAAAGGTATCGCGGCGAGGGCAAACGCAACGACGAGAACGCAAACGAGCAGTACGAAACGGCTGGCTATCACGGGTTATCCTCCCGCAAGACCAGATTGTTCTCGAGCACAAGAGCGTCGAAATTGGAGTTTCGAAATGTATTTATCGCGTCCTGCGGCGTGCAGACGATCGGTTCCTGGACATTGAACGATGTATTCAGGAGCATCGGGATGCCGGTGAGCTTCTTAAATTCGTTGATCAGCTGCCAGTAACGCGGGTTGGTTTCGCGGCTTACCATTTGAGGGCGGGCCGTGCCGTCGACGTGGACGACCGCGGGGATCTTGGCCTTATATTCCTCGGAAACCTCGATAACCGTGATCATGAACGGGTCGTGATGCTCGACGCCAAAGACTTCGGTACCGTTCTCCTCGAGCATCGACGGGGCGAGCGGGCGAAACCATTCGCGGAGCTTTACTTTATGATTGAGTATCTCGCGCATGTCGGCCCGACGCGGATCTGCAAGGAAGCTGCGAGCACCGAGTGCACGGGGGCCAAGCTCCATCCGCCCGTTGAACCAGCCGACGATCGCCCCCTCGGAAATGAGCTTTGCCACGCGTGGCAGAAGTATCTCATCCGAGATCGTCTCGTAGTTCAGCCCGGCATCGTCAAGATCCGCCCGACATTCTTCATTCGAGAAACCCGGGCCCCAATAGGCATGCTTCATCTCGAATTTACGCGGATTGCCGAGCTTCTGATGCCAGACCATCATCGCCGCGCCGAGCGAACAGCCGGCGTCGCCGGCTGCAGGCTGGACGTAGAAACGCTTAAATGGGGTTTCGTGGAAAATGCGGCCATTCATTACGGAATTAAACGCCACGCCGCCGGCCATGCAGAGGTTTTCCTCGCCGGTCATTTCCTTGATCCGTTTTACGAGATAGATGGCAGTATCCTCGAGCGCCTTTTGGGCTGAGGAAGCCACGTCCCAATGATGCTGGGTGAGTTCCTCGCCTATCTTTCGGTGCGGGCCGAGCTCTTTTACGATCGCGTCAGGAAACTGGTAATGCTTGGCGAGGTGATGATCGAGGACTTTGATATTAAAGCGGAAATCGCCACGGCCATTGGTCGTCAGTACCTTTTCGCGAAAGAAATCGTAATATTTAGGCTCGCCGTAGGCCGCCAGGCCCATCACCTTCCATTCGTCGCCCTTGAACATATCAAAGCCGATATAATTCGTCACGGCCGAGTAGAATTGCCCGAGCGAATGCGGCAGCTTTATTCGATCGAGAACCTCGATCTTATTGCCCGCCCCCCGAGAAAAGAGCGTCGTCGTATCTTCACCCGTGCCGTCCCAGGTTAGAACGGCAGCCGAATCGAACGGCGAAACAAAAAACGCCGAGGCGGCGTGTGTCTGGTGATGCTCGAGATAGTGAAACTTGAAATTGCTGGACCCGAAATGTTCGCGAAGGCGCTTCGGATGCCGAAACATTCCGAGGTAGCTGTCACTGACCTGAGCGACGCCTCGATCAGCGCGAGCCTTGAACATTTCACGAGAGATGAGTGCCGACTTGGCCGCCTGCATCGCCTTATGACGCAGTATCCACGGCTTCCAATAATGGCCGACATGAGCGACATCCTTGAGCGTGATACCCGCCTGATCCAAACAGAACTGGATCGCCTTATAGGGAAACCCGCTGTGGTGCTTTACCCGGGAAAAGCGCTCCTCTTCGACGGCGGCGATAAGCTCACCGTCCCTGATCAGCGAAGCCGCCGAATCACCGAGCGTGGTCAATCCCAGGATGTACATCTTAATTACTAATTAATCTCGCAATGGTAAACCGCCTTCATAGAGGGCTTCAGGATCAAAATCGGCCTCGTTTGCCCAAGCCACACTGTTAAATGAGACGTGAACGGTGTTAAAGAGCTCCACATTCTTAAGTTCACGAAACACGCCTTTGTCAAGATATGGCTTCATATCAAATACTTTTTTCTCGCCGTTCTCAAAAGTAAGTAAAAGTTTGTAGTCTCCTTTTGGTTCGACGCTTGTGACTGAAAAATACATTGTCTTATCTCAACGGATCAATCTGAAATGGTTTTTCCCCGTTTTGGCAGAGTTCCCAATTCGCCAGCAGTTCTTCGCGATGAATTTCTATCCATGCCTGAACGAGTTTAGTCTGTTTCGCCGGTAATTCTCCCGCCGTCATCTCGGCATCTGCCACAGCAAATACCGCCTCTGCTCCTTGATAGAGAGCATGTATATGGGGCGGATTATGTTCCTTGGGTGCGTAGTACATTCGAATCATAATGCCAAAAAACATTGAGATCGTAGGCATAGTAGGTCTACCTAACCAGGCTCCTGACGGCAAGTTCGGAAGTTGCGGCTTCGACTCGGTCCTCAGCCCTTTGTGTACCGAGCCATTTAAGGAGTTCCTCGAGGCCGCTTTCGAGAGCAACCTTAGGTTCATAGCCCAGCAGATTTTTTGCCTTCGAAATATCGGCGATACAATGCCTGATATCGCCCTCGCGATATTTGCCGACGATCTCAGGGTCGATATCCTTACCCAAGCCGTGCGCGAGTATCTGAGCGATGGCCTTAACCGAAGTCGCGCGGCCGGTGCCGACATTCATTGCCTCATAATCACCCTTGTCGGTCTCGAGTGCCAGCAGGTTTGCACGGACGATATCACTTACGTGGACAAAATCACGCGACTGTTCGCCGTCCTCAAAGATCGTCGGGGCCTGATCATTCATAAGCCGGGCTGAGAATATGGCACAGACGCCGGTATACGGGTTGGAAAGTGCTTGCCGAGTACCGTAGACATTGAAATATCTGAATGCGACGGTCGGTATCTTATAGGCACGCCCGACACTGAGGCAGTATTGTTCCTGATCCTGTTTGCTAACGGCATACACGGATGTCGGGAACAAAGGCTTCTCTTCTGTTGTGCCTACGGTTTCAAGCTTTCCGCCGCATTCCGGACATTTGAAATCCCAGTCATGGGACGCAAGCTGGTCACTGCCGCGTAGGAATGGATTTATCGTCTTCCCGCACCCCGAGCATTTGTAGGCACCTTCGCCGTAGATAGACATGGACGAGGCAACTATGAGCTTTTTGTACTGCCCGGGCCGCTTGATCATCTTCTCGAGCAATACGGCCGTGCCTAGATCATTGGTCTTTACATACCTGACGATCTCATACATCGATTGCCCGACGCCGACCTCGGCCGCCTGGTGATATACGACGTCGATGCCATCCAGAGCACGCTCGACAGCCTCTTCATCACAAACGTCAGCCTTGATAAATTCGGCATTTGAATTGAGATGAGGCGGGGCTTCGGGCCCGTGGACCTGCTCAACGAGCGAATCGAGAATCCGAACTTTGTGGCCTTCATCGATAAGTGCATCGACCAGGTGCGAACCGATGAATCCGGCTCCGCCGGTAACTAAAATGTTCATTCTTTCCATCTATACCTTTGAAGGCGTCCGGGCGGTATCTCGAAATATCTCAAAAACCCGCGGCGCTATCGTCGCGGCTGAATATTCTCGTTCCACCGTGTCACGGCCGGCCCGCCCAAGTGACTTTCTTAATTGCGGCGAATGGATGAGAAGCTTGATCTTCTCGATCCATTCCGCTTTTCCGTCTGCCAAAAAGCCGTTCTTCCCTTCTTCAATGATTGTAGAATTTACACCGACCGGCGAGCAAATGGTTGGAATTCCGAGAGCCATGTATTGAAGGGCCTTGAGCCCGCATTTTCCCTTGCTCCAATTGTCATTCGGGAGCGGCATCAGGCCTATATCGATCGCAGCCAGATCGTCGATCTCGGACTCGGACCGCCAGGCGATCGGATCAGTGTCCACGCCCTCAAGCTCATAGGTCGACGCACCGATGACGCGAAGGCGGAATTTTTCGGTCCGCGCGAGTTCCTGAAGCGCTTCGCGGATCGTGTCGAGATGCTGGATCGTGCTAAAGCTGCCGCTCCAGCCGATGGTGATAGTTTCCGGAGCGTCCGGACGCTCGATAAACTGATATTTGTCTGTGTCGATCGTCGTCGGAACGATAGTTACGTTTTGATTGAACTCTCGAGAATAATCGGCCAAAAACTGGTTTCCGGCCATGATGTGTGACGAGATACGGCATATTTCCGCGGCCTTAGCGGGGAACTTAAGATAGCTGAGATAACCGTTTGACGGGCTCTTATAGGAAAAAAAGATGGCGTCGTCAAAATCGAATACGATGGGAACGCCCGAGCGGGAAATCTTTCGTTCGAACCACGGCGGCCCCAGCAGTGCGGCCTCGCGAAAGAGATATACGAGATCAAAATCGCCAACCGTATCGAGCTCACGATTACGGCGGCTCATATTGGCCGAAACTGCTCGAATTTTTGATACGACATTCCCGCCCCGGTGCAGGACCGATTTTTGCTCTTCCGTTTCAAACGGTGCATACGTGATCTCGACACCGAGATCGCGAAGGATGGGTTCCCATTGCTCTATCCTGAAACGCTGTCCGGGAGAGGTATCGTAAAGAGATGGGACAACGGCTAAAACTCGCATGGCAAAGTTAGAGATGGTAACAACTAATCCCCGGCATTGCAAAAAAGACGATCGTAGAGGCGACGGTAAAGCGGGCCTCCGACGGTCTTAAGGTCGAAACGCCGGGTGGCGGTTTCGCGGCATCTTTCGCTGATATCGCCGAGGGCGGCTAGATCGTCGATGGCCTTGAAATACGATCCGCGGTCAAAACTATCGATAAGGACGCCAACACCGTCGTCTGTTATCAATTCGTCAACATCACCGACGCCGGGATTCGCGATTATCGGAAGGCCCGCGGCGAGATATTCTGGTATTTTGGTCGGCGAGCGAGATAGCGTCGCATACGTTGCTTTCACGAATGATAGACCGACATCCGATGCCTCGAGATATTCAGGGACCTGCGATGCCTCGACACGGCCTACGAAGTAATCGTTTTCGGAGAATCCATTTTCCTTCAGCCGCTCTGTGACAGGCCCCGGGTCGGTTTGGGTCAGGAACAACGCAAATAGATCGGGATGCCGCTCGCGGGCGGCGACAAGGAAGTCGACGATCTCACGGGTTAGATAAAGGCCGCCGAGTGCTCCAACATGTGCGGCCACGAAACGCCCTTCGTAGCCAAACTTGCTTTTTTGTGTTTCGCGGTCAGTTTGCTCACCCTTGAAACGCGTCTGGAGATCAACACAGCATGGTATAACCTCAACCGGCCGGCCGGCCGTATCTCGGCAGCTCTCTTTCGATCCGGGAAACAGGACCTCACGCGCTTTTTCGGTCAAAACCACAAAACCATCAGATTGTCGAAGCAGCCATCTCTCGACCCGTTTTGCCGAGCGATAGAGCGTACCTTCCTCAGGCCAAACGCCGGCATCGGTGTATTCCTCCGGGAAAAAACCGCGAATGTCGAAAATGAGCTTTGGCTTTCGTTTTGAATATTTGCGTGCAAGAGCCCCCATTAATGTAGCAACGTGGACGCGGCCGTGAAGAATGTCAATATCGTCGGCGTCGATGTGTTTTCTAATGTGACGCGCAGCGGCAAAAATGTCGTATGCGGTCGCGATCGCGGAGGGGCTTTTGTGATAGGCGAGAGCCTCCCATCCGATATTCTTCGCAAGCAACTCGACGCGTTTCTCTTCGATCTGCTCGGCGCTCCAGGTATCTCTGAATTCCGGCTCAAAAGTCAGCAGGCTTACACGCATACCCGTGGCCGCGAGTTCCTGCAGATATGGGATGACCTGCGTCTGGACTAGCGGCTGCCGCAGGCCAAAATAGCAAATGTAAAGCGTGTGCTTGCCCTTAAGATCGGTCATCTTCAAACTCTGCGACTATTATCGTGCGATAGCTATTTCCTGACGTCGGTTTCGGAAGTACGGAAAGCATCATCCCGACTGTTAGATTTGCGATCAGGTAAATGTATTTGGAACGGGCAGCAGACCAGCGAAGCAATTTCGCTATCGACAGGTGCTCAGACGGGTATATCGAGATCTGGGCAATTCGTCCACCGGCGGCAGCGGCTTTATTGATCGCCTCGACGATCGCATCTGTTTCCGGATACGGTTGCCTAAGATGCTCATCGAGCCAATCCGGCAGCATCTCGCCGCGTTTATCAAGGCGCTCCCGGAATACCTCGTCCGCCTGCCTCGCCTGTTTGCCTGTCGGAAAAGCTATCACAACTGCCCGATCCGCAACGGCAACAACCTGTTCGACAGCGGCGGGGCGAAGGTCCTCGGGCAAATGTTCCAGAACGTCGACGGATGCCGCGACAGTGAACGACCGGTCCGCAAAGGGCAATGATAATATGCTTCCGCGAACGTAGGTATATCCATCGGCGATGCCGCCGTCCGGTAAGATATCGACTCCGACCGTCGGTGCCGAGACGAATTCAGCCAGACCGTATTCTCCACAACCGGCGTCAAGAAGGGTCGCCCCCTCAGTCAGCAGCGGCTTTAGCACGCGCGCTACGTCAACGCTGCGACAACGTGTGTCCCACGCCCGCGAATAAACCATTTGACGCAGCGAGCTATTTGCCATCGGCACCTCTCGGTTCCCAAACTTGGATATCAATGCCGTAAACTGGCGTTAGCTGCTGCCTCAATTGGTAACGCGACCTAAGCAGTTCATACATGGGGGCCAAATGATCCCCGTCGGCACGTTCGTTGAAGGGTTTGCTCCATCTGCCGTCCCATAAGATAAACTTTGGCGGCCGCACGCCGAGCTCAAACAGCACCCGCTCGACCTGAGCACGCGATGTGTAATCTGAGTCACGCAGCATCGGCACAGACGTCGGATTGCGCAGCCGCAGTGGAAAATTGACGACGCTGCGGAAAGATTCGAAGACCGTATCGCCTGGCTCGGTATTTTGGTTTAGCCAAATGTATTTTTCAGCCGCTTGGTCGGACGTAAAAACTACGGTACCTGTCGGCAGTTGGACTGATGGCGGGTAGTTTTTAAGCTGCCCCCAAAGTGCAAGGGCAAACGATGCTACAACCGCCATTGCGACCGCCGCTGCCGGAGCGGCCCTCCATCTGACTCTGGAAAACCACAACGAAATAAGGACCAAACCGGGCAGGGACACATGAAAGAGCCTGACCGAGCTGAGACCGGTCGTTAGCAGGAATAGGAAAAGCCCCGTAAGCGACAGCATGATGATACGGCCCCAAAGTTCTTTATCCGCAGGACGCCACCCTGCGTAGTAAACAAGGGGTATGACATAAACTGCCGGTACGAGAAGGTAATAAAACAAGTCGACCGGCAGCGACGTCAGGCTTACATTCCCCTCAAACAATCCCTTCCAGAACTGAAGATATAGGTTCGAATTATTGACCGGGTCCGAGTTATAGCTCTGTGCAAATAGCAATGTAGATTCTATGAATGTAGCTATGCCGGCGGTTGCGAGAAAATATCCAGTTAACAACAACAATACCGCACCACAGGAACCGGCTACAGCAGTTCCGTTTGTTAAAGAACGCCTCGGTTCGCCACCTTTAAACGGATAATGGTGCCAGATAAGAAAGACGCCGATCGCGATGACGATCGCTACGCCGCGGGTCTGTGTGAAAAACGAGCTTGCAGCGGCCAGTGCTCCGGCCGCTATGAGCCGCGGCAGATCGACTCCCTTAAGCAACACGAGTATCGCCAGCGAGGCAAATAAGCAGCTAAACAGCCTGTGCCCGCCATCCATCGCGTACCAGCGAAATCCGAAAAAGAGAAAGATCGAAGGTGCGAGAAAAACAAACCATCCCGCCATCAGCCGACGCGACATGGCGAGAATCGTCCATGTCAGAGCTAAGCCGAGCATCAGGATCGTAGAGTTTAATAGCCATATCCGCTCGCCGAAAATGCTGAACAGCAACAGGTACCAGACCTCGGTCCCGGGAAACGTAAACTGGAAAAAATCGCGATACATCACGTCACCGTCGAGCATTCTTACTGCGTCATACATCTGAATAAAATGATCGTTCTCAAAGAATATCGGTGTTGCGGGAAGCCGAAAGAGTGTCAGATATAGGTAGATGAAAGCCAAAGCGAGGAAAATTGCCGTCGCTTTCGGGTCGTCTGATCTGATCGATTTATCTGGCATTTTCACTTAGCCGTGCCAAAAAGTATCGGCGGATACGAGGCGACGCTTTTTGCGGCTGTGCGGAAAAAGTCGGCATATTCGCCTGCCTTGAAATATGAGGCAGCAAGCGTCCGATTTAGTATTCCATATGCCTGCCGTCGAAGCCTGGATATTTCCGGCGAAGCAGACGCAAATGCCTTTTCGAAGGCAAGCCTCATATCGCGTTCCATCGCTGCGACATTCGCGTGCATATTGGTGTTATGAATGCGATAGCGCAGCAGCAACTCGGGCAGGAATCCCACGCTATAGTGGCTGCTGACCTGGTAGAAAAAATCCCAGTCTGCCGAGGTCGATAGCCGAGTGTCGAAACCGCACACCTCGTCAAAAACCTTTCGCGTCACCATCAGTCCGCTGCCGCCACCCAGAATCCCGGCGCGTTTCAACATTAACAGTTCGCCGGCCACATTGCCCTCGAGCCCCTCATATCTTTCGAGCAGCGAGTTGCCGTCCGCGTCGACTTCATTAACCGCTACGTGAATGAGACCGAGGGCGGGATTGGAGCGAAATCGTTCGACCTGCCGCTCTATCTTGGACGGCAGCCACGAATCGTCTGCATCCAGAAACGCGACAAACTCGCCGGAGCTGGCCGCAACACCGTTGTTCCTGGCCGCTGAGACACCCTGGTTCTCCTGAAAGACTGTCTTTACCCCATCGCCATAACCGGTTAGCACCTCACGTGAGGTATCAGACGAACCGTCATCGACAACGATCACCTCGATTTCCGGATATGTCTGTGCCAAAACGCTATCGATCGCCTCGCGCAAATAGTGTGCGTAGTTGTAATTGGGTATTACGACGCTGACGAGGCCTGTTTGCATTATGGTGCGGGCTTTCGTTTGCAAACCGCAACAAGCGTCGGCGCGGTTGGCAGAGTTTCCTGGCTGAAATTGTAGTCTCTTTCTGTCGGATAGAAAGGTTTGCCCCAGATCGATTCGCTTAAGCGTTCACGGACGGTAACCGGTATTTTATTGAATGCTTTCCAGCCCATTAGCTTGGCCTGGGTCAAGACGTCCTTTGGCAGGCGTTTTTGTCCCTCAAAGAACGGCGATATCTTGATCGTCTCATTCAACGATTGGCCGAGAAAGCTCGTAACGGAAAAGTGCGCCTCAAGCTCATTCAATAACTCGCCGGGTTTGTATTCGTAAATATGAAACGGGTTGGCCGGAATGCCGTTGACCGGTTGCGAGTAATTAGCGTTCGGCGTCGACAATATGAGCACGCCGCCCGCTCGAATGACACGCTTAAGTTCGGCTAGGAATAGTCGGCGGTCGTGCAGATGTTCGAGAGTCTCGAACGAAGTGATCACATCAAATGTCCCATCCTCGAACGGAAGGCCAAGACCGTTGCCGAGCAAGACCGCTCCATTTTCGCCGCACTCCGTTTTCGCTTCTGCAGCCGCTGCAGGATCGATGTCGACTCCGGCAACGAATTTCGCCCTCGATCTCAACATTCCGATCCCGTAACCTGTGCCGCAGGCTATGTCGAGGACCGACATTTTTTCGACAAACGGAAGTGCAAAACGGTAACGTGCGGCGTGCTCGCCCCAATAGGGAGAGAGCCGACCGGCGTCGACCACATTTGCTCCCTGAAATCTCTCTGATACAGACACTAAAGATTTCGGTGAAAAATAAAGCTCTTACCGGCCCAATGAAATTCCCGGTAAGGCATTAAATTGAAAGTAGGATTCGCTGCCAGCCACTCGGCTACGGCGCGCTGTTCGCCGCGGTCGGGCCGGGCGTTAAAAGTGTACCAATCGTCAAAACAGATCACGGCTCCATCAACCAGTCTATCCGAGAGCCACTCCAGAACCGGGACCGTTGATTCATACAGATCACAGTCGATCCAGACAACACTAAACTTCGCGGGCGTAGTAACACTTGGCAGGGTCGCGTCGAAATAACCTTCCGTTATGACGATTCTTTCGAAGTCGATGCCGTTTCGGCGTAGTTTTTTTTCGTATTCTTTTCGGCTGCAGCTAAACTCTCCTGTCGCAAACGGCCCGCCGACGTCTAAACCCGTCACTTCGGGCAGCCCCTCAAATGAATCGAACAACCAAAATGTCGTGTCCAAAAGGCCGTGTCGCCTCGAAGCTTGCCATGCCTCGATCGTCGTATGCCCCGCAAATACGCCAAACTCGGCAAAATCACCCTCGATCCTGTTATTAGCACAATAGCCAAACGCCATGTTTAGCATGTTCCCGTTCTCAAAGACGAAACTGTCGGCTACACGCGTCTGGTAGATCACCGGCAGCGTAACGATCCGGGCGACGCTCGTTGGCAGACGGCGTGCCAGATAATTTCCGATGTTGACAATAGTATTTCTTAAATCCATAGATCAGGGATCCTGTAACCAGCAATTGTATAAGCTGAGATGCTGCTCGACCATTCGCTCCGCCGTAAAACGTTCGCGAACAGACGACATGCCTGCTGCGGCCATCTTTATTCGAGCATCATCAGATCGGTAGAGCTTGACCACCTCGCGTGCAATAGCATCACGGTCATCAGACTCAATCAAAATACCGTTTACGCCGTTTTCGATCACCTCGCGCGCACCGCCAATATCAGTCGCTATAACCGGCACGCCGCAGCCCATCGCCTCAACGATTACCTGACTAAACGCCTCGGAAAGCGATGGCTGCACGAAGATGTCCATCGCATTCAAACACGCGGGCACATCGTTTCTCCAGCCGGCGAAAGCGATCCGCCGCCCGAGGCCGAGCCGGCCTATCGCGTCATCGACCTCGCCGAGCTTTCCGCGGCCGATGAGGAATAGTCGGGCGTTCGGCAGCGATTGGAGGATCTCGGCATATGCCTCAATTAGCTGGACATGTCCTTTGCCTGGGAGCATTCCCGCGACGTAGCCGATAACAATATCGTCATCGGCAAAGCCGAATTCACTTCTGATCCGCTCGCGCGACTCGCGATCCGGCCTCAGCCTTTCAAAATCGAATCCCAAATAAACGACGTCAATCTCGCAGGTGATCCCGTCCACCTCGCGCATATAATCACGGGCCGCGTTTGAGACTGTCAGGACGTGATCGGCATGCTTCGCCATCCACTTATCGGCCGCGATATGCAGCCGCGAACCAAGCATCCGAACAACGCTTGTATGGTGCCGCATGAGTGCAACCCGTGTTGTTCGCTGGAGCTGCTTTGTCAGAACACCCAACAGGCCCGAATAAAAGAGGTGCGTATGCAGGATATCGACGCGTTCATTTTTCAAATATCGTGCAAGCCGGCGTACCGCGCCCGGATATTGGGCCTTGCCGGCGGCTTCAAGGCTCGCGTACGAAACGCCCGAAACGTCCGATAGCCAGGTCGGGGGCGACCCCGGAGCCAACTCCATCAGCGAAACGCGGACGCCTTTTTCCGTAAGCCCGGCGGCCATGTTGCGAAAATAATCGCCTTCGAGCGACCCGTCGCATAAATGACAGACGTGCATCATTGGATAGGCAATAAATTTACGTCGAACAGCTCAGGCTGCGAGCAGAACCAATCTTTCTCCACCGACTTTCCCTCAAATTCCACAGCCAGCCGGTATTCCTGAAGTGTATCCCAGATCTCATCGAGAGAATGCCCGTTTTGGGTTATAAATGGCGGATGAAGCCCGAGGCGCGCCGCGGGCCGCTGCGTCAAAAACGTCTCGCGGGCCCCGAGAAGCACGTCGAGTTCCGCTCCCTCGACGTCTATTTTTAGGCAATTTACATTCAACTGTCCTTCGGCGACAAATTCGTCAACGCTCGTAAGCGTGACGGGGATCTCGCGGATGCTGCGCTCGGTCTTAACGAGTGAATTTGCATTAGAGATCTCATCACCGGTGTCAAAAAACACAGTTTCGCCCTTCTTTGCCGATAAGGCCTCGGGTCGTACCACGACGATATCTGAACATTCATTAAGATCGACGACTTCCTGCAACACACCGCAGGTAAACGGCGTCGGCTCGAATGAGAACACTTTCCCTTCATGGCCGACAAGCCGTGCAGTGACGACCGCAAACAGTCCGATGTGCCCGCCAATATCCAGGACCGTATCACCTCGTTTGAGCGTTTCTTTGAAAAAACGAAAAGTCTCGGGTTCGTAATCAGCTTCGTAATAGCGGCTCCAACGTGCGGGGAATCGGATCGCCTCACCGCCGATGGCTCGTTCGACGCCGCGACCGAGCGTTATCATGTCCAGAGCCTTATATGCCGCCTGTTTTATCACTATTTGTTACCTTCCGATTCCTGGCTGCCAAACGCAACAGAGCGAAATTCCTTAAGTTGCCTGATGCCATCGCCAACTGCTTTGCGCCAAATCAAAACGATAACAAACGCGGCGGCGATTGCAAGAAGGGTCGCCGTGATAAGGTCGCCGGTCGCAGATGCATAGATCGAAGCTGTAAGTGCCGGAATGAAAGCCGGAATTGTCCATCGGTGCCTTAAGGAGAACTTAAAACGAAGTATAAGAATCACCACCACAACACTCGCACCATAGGCCAGTACCGTCGCCCACGCACACCCTATCAGTCCGTAACGCGGGATCAGGAAATAGTTTGCCGCCAGGTTTACGACCGAGGAAACAGCCGCCAGGATGGACGCGATATATGTCGCGGACATTGCGTTCGTGTACGGGGCGAAACCGATCAGCGTCGGGATGGCAAATGCTGCGCTCGATATCAATATCCAGAAAATAAGCACCGCTCCGTGGGCATCGCCCGCGAAAACCAGCGGGATGAAATACTGCATTACGAATGCAGCGGATACGGCGGCAAGAGCGCCGAGCAGAGTCAGCAGCGGCAGTATATCCTGCAAATACGCAGTGACCCTCTCGCCCTTGCCGGCGGTCTGCAGCGTCACGAATAAGGGCAAAAGCAATGAACCGGCAAGCAGCGGAAACTGAATCAAAATGCCGTTCATCTGGTACGCGATCGAATAAACCCCGAGTTCGGAGGCGTTCAGGTATTGCATTATAAAGATCGCGTCGAGGTAATTCGTCGAAAAATAGCCGATCAGCGAATAAGGGATGAGCGGCACGGAAAACACAAGAAGGCGGCGAACTGCCGCACTAGATATTCGGATACGCCACGAAAAGAGGTTACGAATCGCGATCAGCCCGGCAACCGCCATCACAGCCGGGGCGGCAATATATGCCATCACCGCCGAAAGGCTATCGAGACGACCCGCGGAGATAAGCCCGCCGACCGCGGCAAATATCAAGGCCCTTTCGATCGCCTGCATTGTACCCTGAAGCCGCGGCAGCTTTGCAGCCTGCATACCGTATTGGATATGAAGCCAAACAGAGCTCACAACGGAATGCGCCGCTACGAGCCACATTGCCTCGGCCGGCAGTTCTAGAAGATAGGCGAGCAGAGGGAGCCAGAGCCAGGCGAACAGAAGAAAGATCAGCGTATTCGGCAAAAAGATCGCTGTTCGAGCCCAGAACGATTCAGTAATGCGGCCCGTTTCGACAAATTCCTCCACACCATAACGCGCAAGCGAAATTCCGGTCCAATTTACAAATATCTGTGCGACCTGCGACGCCGCAATGACCGCTATGACACCGCCAAAACCCGACGTTCCGATCTGTTTTGTAACGAGCCAAACGGACGCAAACGAAAAGCCCGCGACGGCCACCTGCGCCGCGACGAGCGTCGAGTAATTGCGAAAG
>JBGSXN010000103.1:0-1819 GCA_041751355.1 Pyrinomonadaceae bacterium | reverse complement strand
CCGTTTCTCCAATTCTTCCTCGTCGAACAGTTTTTTAGCCATCTCCGGGTCGGAAACGTTGTTAATGCCGACATCTATTACAGTTGCCCCTTCGGAAATATGATTGCCGCCAATAAATCCGGCCCGTCCGATTGCGGCGACAAGTATATCGGCGCTTAGAGTCACCTTTTCAAGGTCGGCTGTTTTCGAATGACAGATCGTCACCGTTGCATTCTCATGAAGCATCAGCATCGCCATCGGCTTTCCGACAATATTGCTGCGTCCGACAATAACGGCATGTTTGCCCGCGATATCGATGTTAGAACGCTTTAGTATCTCGATCACGCCCGCCGGGGTACATGGTGCTAACGCCGGATAGCCCAGCATTAGCCGGCCCGCATTGATGGGGTGGAAACCGTCAACATCTTTAGCCGGGTCGATCTGCTCAAGGATCGTTCGCTCTGTGACGTGTTTAGGAAGCGGAAGCTGAACAAGTATGCCGTCAACCTCTGGATCGCCATTAAGTCCTTGTACTGCCTCAACGATCTGACGCTCGGAAGCATCAGCCGGCAAGTGTATGTGCTTCGAGACGATCCCGAGTTCCTCCGCCGTACGGACTTTGCTTCCGACATAAACCGACGAGGCGGGGTCGTCTCCGACCCGGATGACAGTTAAGCCGGGTGAGAACCCGTTAACCTCTAAAAGTTCCGCTACGTCAGCAGAGACCTCGGCTTTGATCGCTTCGGCGATCGCCTTACCGCTTAATATTCTGGCTGGCATAATCCTATAGACGTGATTGTATATGAAAGCACGAAACTTTGTTAAAATCCCGCTAATGATGCGTTTATTTACCGCCGTTTTGATGATGGGCCTTTTGACGAGCGTCGGATCGATGCAGAATGCGTCTTCGCTGGAATCCGCAAAGAGAGCTTGGGAACTTCGTGATTACAACGACGTCATAGCCGCACTTGAGAACATTCGCAGTGCCAATGCAGCGGACTTTGTCGACGGTCATCTCGACTATCTTCTCGGCCGTGCCGCCAAGGCCGACGGGCGAAAGGGCTTGGCTGCGGCAAATTTTCATTCAGTCTCGATGCGGGATTCGGTGCTAAAACCGTATGCCTTACAGCATCTTTCCCAAAATGCTAGATCGGCGGGGAACTTAATGCTCGAGCGGCTATATCTCGCCGAACTTGCTTTTGGTTCGCCATCGAGTCTTCCGTCGGCCGGTGCGTCGATCAGGATGGCTCAAAATAGACTTGAAAGCAGGGATCATTCCGAGGCGATAAGGCTTTTGGAAAATGCCTCGTCGTCCCAGGCCGTATATAAGACAAAGAAAGCCGATGGGCGACAGTCTCGGGCCCTCCTGGGTGAGGCATACCTGTTAAACGGAGATCTTGCGAGGGCGAAAGAGATCTTCGGAGCTTTGATCAACGAAATGCCTGACCGCCCCGACGACCATTCGATGATGGCGGCAAAGGCACTCGATCTGATGGATGGTGGTGCAGGCGAGAACTCTGGCCTGACGGAAACAGAGCATTTTCAACGGGCTAACATTTATCTTTTCAACAGGGAATTTTCGGGTTCAAAGAAGCATCTCGAGGCCGTGATCGCAAAGCACCCGACGGGCCCGCGATCGGCCGAGGCGGTTTTTCTGATCGGCCGCGGCTACGCTCAGCAGGCTGATTTCGCCGAGGCATTGAAATGGTTTGAACGCGTACTGGAAAGGTATCCTGAAAGTTCGGCGGCAAAGGATGCTCTGCTAAACGGTGCTTCCGCGTATTCCCGTGTAGGCAAGCCAAAAGAGGCTATCACACGATATCAGTCTTTCATCGAAAAA
>JBGSXN010000102.1:0-10651 GCA_041751355.1 Pyrinomonadaceae bacterium | reverse complement strand
GTCGGAACCACTTTTGTAATGTCGAAAGTACGGTTGTTGAATGCTCGAACAAGGCCGAGATTCATACCGGCGTCGTTGATCCTTACCAATACGTTGTTCTCGACCAAGAACCTGTCAAGCTGCTCATTAATCTGTGCGGCCGAGAGTGCATCGGGTCTCTGCGTAATCGGGCCGCGGCCCTGTCCACCGGGTCCGCCCGCGGGCGTCGCCGGAGTGTTGGGGTCGAACAACCGCTTTGCTTCTTCATCAGACAGACGTTTTGCCGGTGGCGTGCCGGTTTGGTCCAGGAACGCGGGCTTACCGACAAGAACGATCTTGCTATTTATCGTCGATCTAATGCTCTCAAAATAAGCGGTCAGTTCCTCTTGCGTCGGGTTCTGCATTATCCGCGGATTCGCGGGCGACGGGACTTGCGGGATAACCATACTGACCGGTTCTGAGACCACGACGCCCTTCGTCGACGGCGTCCATGCAAGGACCTCATAGGTCAACGTGTCCTGTACCGGATTCAGCATAAGTCCAATGTTGCGTTCATTTACCCACCCAGGATGGCCAAAATCCCACGCTTCGAGCTCAGCTTTGTCAAATCCCCACGACATCATTTCTCGGGCCGCCCATTTGGCGGCACTAACATAGTTTGGAGAGCCTGTAAGGCGGGGGCCGTAAAGATCGGTGAAGTGATGTATCGTCCACATTACTTTGGAATTTTCCATTCCTTCTTTACGGATGGCGGCGTTTATTTCTGAGTTTGGGGTTTCCTGGGCATGCAATTGGCCGGAAAACGCAAGCGACTGTAAAAGGGCCAGTCCTAACAAAATTCTGACAGTTTTCATTTTTTTCATATGTTGTTGGCGCCGATTAGGCGCAAAAGTCTTAGAGGTTGTTTCTCACCTGGAATAACAAGTAGGATTCGCAAATTATACAACAACATATCCGATAATGTTTCAAAAACGGCCATCGCGGCATAAAGCCCGAGGAAAATTTTCGAAATCTCGAGCCAAATCCGCATTTACTCAGGTCAGTTGCTAAAATAATATGAAAAAGCTCGCACCGATCTTTCTTGTACTGACAATCCTTTCCGTTCCGGACATCTATGGACAATCTACGGCGGACGATTTCTTCAACCGTGCCTACGACCGTCAGCGGGACGGAGATCTGAGAGGGGCTATCGAGGACTATTCCAGGGCCATTGCCCTCGATCCGAAAGACGTCGACGCACTCAACAATCGCGGTAACATTCGAAAGAATCTCGGCGATCTTAAAGGCGCGATAAGTGATTTCACCGCAGCGATCAAGATCGATCCGACCGCTGCACCTCCTTATATCAATCGCGGCAATATCAGGAAAAGCACGGGTGACGTCGAGGGAGCAATATCAGATTATGGAAAGGCGATAGATCTGGAACCGGACACGACCCCGGGATACTACAATCGAGCTAATGCGTTGAGAGAAAAGGGGATGTGGGCGGCGGCCATAGCCGACTTTTCTAAAGTGATCGAGCTCAATCCCTCACACGCGAGGGCTTTTCTCAATCGGGGACGGGCCCGAACAGGGATGAAGGACTTTGCGACGGCCATTAAAGATCTAACGAAGGCGGCCGAGCTTGACGGCACGCTGGCCGAGATCTTTCAAGAACGAGCCACGGCGTATCGGGCACTAGGCGAAGCTGCACTTGCGGCCCGCGACGACCAACGCACGGCCGAACTTAAGAAACTAGTAAGTAAAGATGGCACGCGACCTTGAAGTCGTGGGCCATTGTAATTGCGTATCCGGATCGGACTAGAACATCCCGACGTCGATCTTGGAATCCGACGCATAGCCTACAGCCTGTCCCTTACTGTTTAATAATGTCACCTGCGTACATCCCTTATCGCGCGCATATTCGAGGACGCTGCGGATAAACTCTTCGCGCTTTTCTTTTGGCAGGGCTTCCCATGTCGGCATCATCTTTGCATAGAAATTATGTCCGCTGATCCGTGCGGTTTTTATATGGTGAGTTAGTATCGTGCCCTCAATATCTACCGACAGCACCGATACGCTGGGAACGTTTCCCTCTATAATATAGTTCGACCAAACATAAATACCGACCGAGACAGCGATCAGAAACAACGCTACAACCAGAAACCCGCGGTTAACTGATAACGCATTCCCCTTAAGCGGGTTCAGGGTGAATTTCTGCTTTTCGGTCTGAGGCTCATCAATGTTGACCTCCTCTTCCTCAAAATCAAATTCCACTGGCTCAGGAATCGCAACCGGCCGTTCTTCTGTTATCTCAACAGTTATCGGAGGCGCGGCTGCCTTTCTTTCCCTTTCTTCCTGAGCCCTCAGAATATCGACGATCTCGAGCGTTCGGGCCATTGCATCTGATACGACCCGATTGTCGACCTCCTGCAATTTGAGGTGAATGGCATCCGCATCCATCTTGCTGCGTTCCTGGTCGATGAGCTTGATGTAGGTGTTGCCGATGCGGATATTGCTTTCGACGGCTGCGGCGATCACCTCCGGGGCAAAGAATAGCTCATTAACGCTTTCCTTGAACATCGTGAGCCGTCCAAAAAAGTCGCCCGTGAGCAGCAAATCGAAATTGGTCACACTCTCGGCCTCATCGGCAAGCTCCTCAAAACTCAAAACCGTTAGCATGAGTGTCGATTCATCATCGTCAGTCGAATAGAGTGAAATGCTGGACCATTCTTTATAGAGCAAAGTGATATGGTCCACCATCTCCTTTCGTGTGAATAGGCAGGTACGCTGATGGTCGGTGGTCGGGCGAGATAACAGGCGAGTGAGGACAAAATCGAATTTTGCGCGGACAGCCTCAGAATACGGAAGATTTCGGTAGAATCGGGCGAGGCCAACTAGCGCCTGCGAAGAAAGGGCGGGCCTGGAATTCTCGCAATATTGGCGAAGAGCGTGGACCGGAACATTGCGGTCACGGCTCTCGAGCGATGTGCACCATGCCTCAGTCTCCTGCATCAGAGCAAACTCGGATTCGGCATGTTCGGTCGAGTTCTCATCATTGCTAACCTGTAGAAACGTATTAAGGCATTTCTTGGTCTCGAAATCATCGAAAGACTTCGGAACGATCTTAAGGTATTCCCTCTCGACCCCGGTCATAACGTGTTCGACCATTTGAAGGTTAGAAACCTCGCCGATTGCCCTTTTCTTGTAGAATTCTCTGCCGTTTCTTGGCTTCCGCTTCACGTATGCTTGGGCTTCTGAAACGGTTTCGGCGACCTCGACTTCACCATAAGAGGTTGGTTCCGATTCGAAAGAGCTAGCAAGTTCGGTCTGCTCTGACGGTAATTCTTCAAGCGGAATCTCGACGGCGGGCAGCTGTTCAGATTCGAACTGATCGTACTGTGGATCGATGACAGTTGAGTCGTCCCAGACCTGAGCATCGTCCAGGTCAGTTTCGATCACGGTGCTTTCCAGCAGGTTTTCCTGCTTTAATTCGACAATAAGGTCTTCAAAAACATTCATTGGTGTACCTATCGGGGCAGGATAGAAAGCGGAGAACTAAGGCAGGATCTGGCGGATTTCGCCGGTATGTGTGAGTTCGTAAACGTAAACTACATCTTCGCCGGCAATGTCACGGGTCGCGGTTATCGTGTAACCCGCATTCAGCTGAGCGTCTGTAGGAGAACCAGGAACCATTGCGAGCACAAATTTTCCGCGAAGCAGTTCATCACCCGAGGGCGTTCCCATCGCGCCCGAAAGTATGTTGTTTATCTCGCCAAGCCGGCCAAAACGGCTGTTCTGCGTGAAAAATGAAACCTGGGTCGATGCTAGCGACCTCATCGAGGCACGCATATTTGCATTTTCTGAAGCTCGAATACCCTTTTGAAGATGCGGCACGGCCAGAGACGCGATGATCCCTATAATAACAGCAACGATCAATAGCTCGATGATCGAGAAACCTCGTTCCGATGATCTACCCGTTGAAGTTGGCTCAGTAGTATCGGTCAAAGTGACAGTTTTTGACACCCTGTTTTTGACAAGATTCGGCATTTTTTGTGGTTGATCCGCTGAGACAATCACTTTTTTCATATGCTTTTCGGGTTTTTGGGCCTAAAGCCCTGATCTCCACCCTGCTTCGTAAGCAAAGCTTATGCCAAACGCATAGATGGCCCGAGAGCGTTAGTGAAACTTTTTTGTGGCGGGTATTTGTTTTTTGTTAGATTTTTATTAAGCTATCAATTTTTATCGGATGATGCTGGTTTTCACATGCATGTCCGGGGCGGAACAATTTGAGCGGAATTATAGAGAAGAATATTGAAACATACGGTATCGATAATTGGGGAGCCGATTACTTCGGGGTCAACCGAAAAGGTAACCTCGAAATACACGCTCCCGAAAATGAGAATCTCAAGGCTGATGTAAAAGAGATCATCGATGACCTCAGCAAACGCGGTATAAACACGCCTGTGCTTTTGCGTTTTCCCCAACTTTTATTTGGGCAGGTCCGTAAGCTGCAAACCGCATTTAAGAAGTCTATAAAAGAATTTGAGTACGAGGGCGACCATCTTTGTGTTTACCCAATGAAGGTAAATTCGAACCGCGCTGTTATCGAGGAATACCTTCGTGAAGGTTCGCGATATAATTTCGGCCTCGAGGCGGGCTCAAAGGCCGAGTTGTATGCCGCTCTCGGGCTTGAACAGGCGAAAGACAGCCTTTTAGTGTTGAACGGTTTTAAGGACCGGGATTTCATCGAACTTGCATTCGCAGGGGCCTCGTCCGGGAAAAACGTTGTGATCGTGATCGAAAAGCTGAGTGAGCTCGACCACACGCTGGATATTGCCGCAAGGATCTCTGAGGAAAACCCCGACGCCGAACTGCCGATGGTCGGTGTCAGGGTCAAGCTTTCGTCCAAGGGCTCGGGAAAATGGGAGAAATCGGGCGGAGAGGCGGCAAAGTTTGGCCTAACAACAACCGAGATACTTGAAGTCATCCGCCGCCTCCAGGTTGCGGGCCGCATCGATATGCTGCGCCTGCTGCATTTTCATATCGGTTCGCAGTTGACTGACATTAAGCGCATCAAAAACGCGATGAAAGAGGCGGCGCGAACATACGCAAAGATCCAGCAGATGAAGATCCCGATCCAGTACCTCGACGTTGGCGGCGGTATGGCGGTCGACTATGACGGCTCGCGGACCTCATTTGAATCTTCCGCAAACTATAACGCCCGGGAGTTCGCCAATGACGTCATCTATGCGATCAAAACAGTCTGCGACGACGAGAACGTTCCACATCCTACGATAATTCAAGAGTCGGGCCGGTTTCTCTCAGCCTATCACGCGATACTCGTCACGAATGTGCAGGATGAGATCGAGACCGTTGTCGAAGATCTCGAACCATTGGAGCTCGCGACAGACGATCCGCAGATCGTCCTGGAGCTTCATGACCTGAGAGAGACCATTAACGCCAAAAATTATCGCGAGTATTATCACGATGCTCTCGAGAACCGCGACGAACTATTCACAATGTTTAACCTCGGCCTGATCTCTCTGGAGGCGAAAGGAAAAGGTGAAGTACTTTTCTGGGATATTTGCGAAAAGGCCGATCAATTTGCCCAGATGAAGAAGTATGTCGCTGAGGAATTTACGGAACTTCGGCGGTTGATGTGTGCCAAGTATCTCGCAAATTTCTCAGTATTTCGTTCAATGCCGGACAACTGGGCGCTCGAACAGCTCTTTCCCATCATCCCAATACATAAACTCAACAAAAAGCTTACGGAATATGCTACGCTATGCGATATAACCTGTGATTCCGACGGGATCGTGGACAAGTTCGTGGATCTGCACGACGTTAAGCCAGTCCTCGAGTTGCATAAGCTCGTCAAGAATGAGCCTTATTATATTGCAGTGATGCTTGTTGGTGCTTATCAGGAAGTTATGGGAAACAACCATAACTTGTTCGGCGTTCCTCATGAGGCTCATGTGTTCATCGGGGAAGATGGCTATATCATAAAAAAGGTCATTCAGGGTGCAACGTTAGGCGATGCAGTGACTTCGGTCCGGTTCGAACCTGGCCAACTGCATGACACGTTTAGAAAGTCGGTCCTGCAGCGAATAAAAGAAGGGCGCCTATCGAACGCCGAAGGCAGCCGAGTGATAGAGTTTTACGAAGATCAGGTTGACAGTTATACATATCTGCGTCCTAACGGGACATAGTTTCTGTCGCGGGGCAGATTAGCATTCTTATATAAGTTTATTGGTGGAACAATTATGGTAGCTCAAAAGAAAACAAAGGCCTCTAAATATTTGACCGTCCCGACGCGGCCGGTCCCGATAGACCGTGACCGGTCTGTCGCAGGCCTTTTGGAAAAAATGGAAGGGGCCGGTTTCGGAGCAAAGCAGCTCGCAGAAGCCCATCGGATCTGGTTGGATATGCTCGATGATAATTCGACGATATATCTTTGCGGGTCCGGAAACCTTATCACGTCGGGAATGCGCCGGCTGATCGCATATGTGATCAAGAACAGGTTCGTCGACGTCATCGTGATGTCCGGGACCGTCCTTTATCACGATATACATGAGATCCTCGGACGAAATCATTATCAAGCTCATCCGAGCATGAGTGACGAAGACCTGGAAGCCTCGGACGTGATGCGGGTCGGCGATGTACTTGTGAATCGTGAAGAATATCAGGAAGCCGATGAATGGATCGGTAGTGTCATCAATCAGTTAGAACTCAGCCGGTCTTATTCAATTCGGGAGTTTTTACACCTTCTCGGCCGCGAATTATCAGAGATCGCCCACGAGGACGGTATTTTAACATCGGCCTATAAGGCAAGGATCCCCGTATTTTGTCCTGATCTGGCCGGGTCCGAGATCGCGGTAGGCATTGCCAGGGCAAAATTCGAGAAAAAGATCCAGATTTCACTCGATCCGACCCAGGATACGATGGAGATGATGACTATCGCCCATCGCACTCGGCATTCCGGAATTATTTCGCTCGGGAGCACTAGCAGCGCGCATCTGGTCAATGTGGCCGACCTTGCCTCATATATCACGCGAACGACACCGAGAGGGCATAAATACGCGATCTCGATAGCCACGGACAGCGTTCCGCTGGATTGCCGCACACCTTCTTTCGGCGGAAATCACACATGTGTTTTCGGCCGACTGGTACGCGGAGCGACAACAGCCTATGTGCCATGCGACCCGTCGATCGCACTTCCGATGATCATTACCGCTCTCTCACAGACCGCCGCCAAGTTTATGAAGGGCCGAAAACGTCCGACATTCAGCTTCTCCGGCCGAGAGATGAATATCGACGTACCCTAGATCAGTGGTCAGTAGATAACGGCAGTTTGTCCGAAATTTGGACAATCGACTGTTGCCTACTGGCCACCTCAATTTTAAATGTCTGAATCTGAAAAGTTGCCAATGAATTTTGGCGGCATCGACGAAGAGCAATACTCGAATTTTGACGATTCTCGGATCCTGGTGCTGCCGGTTTCTTATGAAGGAACAGTATCATACGGCACAGGGACCGGAGCTGGAGCGATGGCCATCATCGATGCTTCGCGGAACATGGAACTTTATGAGGAAGAGACCGATACCGAGGTTTATAAGATCGGGATCCATACACTTCCTGAGTTCACACCTCGAGAAACCCCCGAATCGATGATGGCAGCCCTCTACGAGTACTCTCGGGAGCTTTTGGAGTCGGACAAGTTCTTATGCATGCTCGGGGGCGAACATTCTGTCTCGGCTCCGATAATACAGGCCCATAATGAAAAATACCTCAACCTCAGCGTTTTGCAGATCGACGCCCATGCCGACCTGCGGGACACTTACGACGGAACGCCGCATTCTCATGCATCGATAATGGCCCGGGTCGTAAGGGATATGCATATCCCTTCGGTCCAGGTAGGGATCCGGTCTATTTCGGGCGATGAGGCCCGTGACTTGAAATCGGGTCTTCCAACCAAAATTTTCTGGGCGCGGGACATAGTTGGAAAAACCGAATGGATGGACGCGGCGATCGACGCTCTGACCGACAACGTCTACCTCACCATCGATATTGACGGTCTCGACCCCAGTATTGTTCCTACCACGGGTACACCCGAGCCCGGTGGATTAGGATGGTATGAAACTTTAACTTTTATACGCAAACTAGCTGAAACTAAAAACGTTGTGGGAATGGACCTCGTGGAGTATTCATATAATGCTAACTATGATTCGCCGGCATTTCTGTGCTCGAAGTTGATCTACAAATGCCTCGCCTACATCTTTCAGAATGACGCCCCAAAGGTCACGGCCTAGACCTTTCGCGCACGAAACAACTTATTTTTTCGAACACGGGCATCGTTCGACTCGTAAGACTAATCTTGTTTAGCAGAAAGTTTCGTCAGATAGCGATATAATATGATCCGTCAGAGCTAAAAAGGTGGAGTTAATTTCGAATGAAGTTTAAATATCTAGTAATCATCGCATTATCCTTTTCCATAGCGACTCAGGCAGGGTGCAATACCGGTTTATTCGGGGACAGCGGAGTTCCGCCTGTAAGGGACGCACCGGTCGCACCTGCCCCGTTGGTTGTGGATGGCGTCAGGACTAGTTACGCAGACGTTGTCGACAAGTCTTCGCCCGCGGTCGTCCAAATCGAAGCACGTCAGCAGACTCGCCAGGTCGAGACACCGAGGGGTCAGTCTTCTCCAGAGGACCTGTTGAGGCAGTTTGGATTTCCTAACCAGAACCAACGGCCTCAGATCGAGCGTGGGGTCGGTTCGGGTGTGATCGTGTCGGCCGATGGATCGATACTCACCAACCATCACGTTGTCGACGGCGCGAGCAAGATAACCATCACGACGAATGACAACCGGACATTTGACGCGCAGATCGTCGGAACTGACCAGCCAAGTGACTTAGCGGTGCTTAAAATCCAAGCGACAGAACTTCCCTTCCTGGTTCTGGGCAATTCAGACGGCGTGCGCGTGGGCGATATCGTGCTTGCGATCGGTAATCCGCTCGGCATCGGACAGACTGTAACAGCCGGCATTATTTCCGCGAAAGGCCGACGAACCGGGCTCAGTGACGGCAGCTTTGAAGATTTTCTTCAGACGGACGCCCCGATTAACCGGGGAAACTCAGGCGGAGCTCTTGTTAATCTCTCAGGCGAACTGATCGGGATCAACTCCCAGATCCTCTCCGGCGGGCCATCGGGCGGCAGTATAGGCATTGGATTCTCAATACCGTCCAACATGGCGAAATCGGTTATGGACCAGTTATTAAAGGACGGTAAGGTCCGTCGTGGGATGCTCGGGATCAACATACAGAATATTACCGAAGATACTGCCACCGCCCTCGAATTAAAGGACCGAAGTGGAGTGCTTGTAAGCAATGTAAGATCCGGCAGCGCCGCCGACAAGGCTGGTGTCAAACGCGGCGATATTATAACCGCGATAAACGGCGAAAAGATCGAAGATAGTAATGTGTTACGGAACAAGGTTGCCGGAACGCTGCCAGGCACCGAGATACGATTAAAAATAGTTCGTAGTGGGGCCGCAAGCGAATTAACCGCCACATTGGATGAGTTTAACCCGTCCGATTCCCAGCGTCCGGAAGGAGGTGACGGGAATCCGGGTGGTGGATCGCCTCAGGAACAGGGCAGTAAACTGGGTTTGAATCTCGAGCCCGTTACCCCGCAGTCGGCACGCCGATTGGGATTGAACGCGGGTGACGGCGGAATGGTCGTTACCGAAGTCGATCCAAACGGCCCGGCTGCTGAAGCAGGGATAACACGCAATGACCTTATCCTCGAAATAAATCGTAAGCCGGTTGCCTCAGTTGAGGACGTTCGCAGTGCGGTTGAGGGTGCGGGTGACAGGCCGGTTCTCCTACTTATATCTCGCGGCGGACAGACGGTTTATGTTACCGTTCGGCAGTAGATCGTATTCATAGCCTATGAAAGCCGCGGCAAAATTGTCCGCGGCTTTTCTTTGGTCGTAAGCTATGTTACAAACTCCCATATGCTCATCAAGATATATATAGCCTTGCTCACTGTTTCTGTGGCCGTTATGGGCTTTTTTACTCTGTATTCGTGGAGTTGGCTTGGCAGTATAGGGTCACCGGCAATGGCCGTGGCGGGCTACGAATACCATGCTGGGCTATCGTGGCCCGTTCTGTGGCTCTCAGCATCGATACTACTGATTCTTGCTAATTCGATATTATGGGTCACCGGGCGACTGTGGCCGATGTGGACCACACTGATTTATTTTCAGCTGTTTGTAGTTATAAGAGCGTTCTGGCTCGACTCGTCGCTTCTCGCGTTCAGGAACGAGGCCCGATTGACTGACGAAACTTTTACGATCGCGCCGATCTTTGCTGCGGCTGTCATTATGACCGCGGCGGCTATCGTATACTTTGACCAATTCCTGATTATTCGAATGAAAGAAAAGACTTTCCCACCGAATGAGATCGAGGAGATCGCGGCCCTCGAAGAGGTCGACGACACGGCTCCTGACGACAAAAAGCCCCGGCCCAATTAAGGGCCGGAGACTTTATTGTTGGTCGGGACGACTAGATTTGAACTAGCGACCTCTCGCACCCCAAGCGATTTAGGTAGGTTTGTATAATTTGTCAAAACTGCTCACAACTGCTTAGAATCAACAACTTAACGGCTATCCCCATTCAACACTAACAAG
>JBGSXN010000101.1:0-25218 GCA_041751355.1 Pyrinomonadaceae bacterium | reverse complement strand
AAACTCACGATTATCTCCTTTCGGTTTCGATATTATTTGCCGTCGGATCGGGAACGGTTCACGGCTGGAAATGTAAGCCCAATACAGGCGTCTACTAATTGTAAGGCTTTTAGACGAGTATGGTCAACAAGTTTTTACACGAGTAAAGTAACCCGCGGTTTGCACTGCAAAAGGCCGATTTGTTAGTATCTTCGCTTGCGGTCCGAACACCCCCGTTCAGCCCCCAAGCCGGTGTAGCTCAGTTGGTAGAGCAGTTGATTTGTAATCATCAGGTCGTAAGTTCGAGTCTTATCACCGGCTCCAGTATTTTTGGGCATTTCGGCGTGCATCGCTGGAATGCCCATTTTGCAATTTACCGAGCCGGAAATAATAGTATGCCTATACAAATAACCTACCTTACGCCGCTGATCGAGGTATTAAATATGCGGCGGTCACTGGAATTCTATCGTGACATTCTAGGCTTTATTGTCCACATGGATTCGGGTGGGGGTGATGATGCGAGTTGGGTCTGGATCACCAAAGACGGAACGCATCTAATGATCAACGATCAGTACGAGCCTGGCCACGTTCCCGCTGCCTCGTCTGATGAACGCACAAAGTGGCATAAAGATACCTGCCTTATCTAGGATGCGCTGACCCTGACGCCATTTTCGAATAAATTTTTTCATTGAAGACGATTTGTATTCGAATATGAACAAGCTTCAAGGCTCCAGGCCGGGTTCGTAGGTCGTTATAAATCCCATAAATTTAGAGATTTCGATCATGTCTTTGCCGGTGAACCTAATGCTGTGAGAGTCGGTCCGTTCGACGATCGACAGGTAGCTCAAAACTTCCGATGGGCGGTAATTTTTGAATCGCACGTCCAATTGAACGGGCGTCTTTAACTTGTACGGCTTAAAGTCCTTGATCCGGCCGATCGCTGTCTTTACCTTTTCACGGATCAGGGCGTAAGCAGGTTCGGGCATCATCGTCTTTGTCGAGTGAAAGCCGGAACTCCATTTCACGACCGCACCCTCAATGTCGCCGACCAATGATGTGACCTCTTTCACCGCCGCATCATCGCCTGCAACCATTATAACGGGCACATTGAAATGGCCGGCGATCGCCGCATTGAAACTTCCTTCGGACATCGACATATTGTTCAGCTTTACATCGGCGAGCCGGGCGCTTGAGAACGTATGTGCCCGCACCCCATTCGGATTACTTGTGCTCGAGTGATAACCGAGGAAGATCACTCCATCAAAGGTCTCGTCAATGCCCTGCATCATCGACAAAGGGCGCGGAAATCCGCGGACCAGCAGAATATTTTTCGGCAGCTTTTCGATAAGCAAATTCTGCGCATTGCCGTGCGAATCGCTTACCGTCACCTCGGTCGCCCCGGCCTCGAAGGCGGCCTCGATGGCGGCATTCACCTCTTGTGTCATAAACTCACGAAAACGTTGATATTCAAAACCCGTAGGGCTCAACTGGTCGCCCGTCACTGCCCCTACAACTCCTTCCATATCCGCGGAAATATATATTTTCATTTTCTTAACTTGCCCCTCGGTATCTGTAATGCCAAACAGCAGTAGCATCGTACAAATCATCGCTAATCTTATTCTCATCATGTCCTTTAGTCTCCGCTCTTATCGCGCCAGAACCAATACGCCGGGGCGCCCAACAGGACTATTCCGAGCCCGATGGCGGATAGTTCTGGCTGCGTCACTATCGTGTTTACGACCAGGGCTGCAGCGGCGGCAATGAAAAGGATAGGCGTTATCGGATAAAGAGGTACACGGAAAGGCCGAACCGCATCCGGCATTCGCCGCCTGTAAACAAAGACACTCGCGGCCGCCAGTGCATAAAAGATCCAGCCAATAAAGACGACATAGGTCAGCAGCTGGTCAAACGTTCCAGTGATCGCGAGCAATGACGACCAAATAGCACCGGCAATGATCGCGAAAGCAGGAGTCTTAAATCGCCGATGTATCTCGGCCAGCCTGCGAAAGAAAAGGCCGTCGGTGGCCATCGCATAATGAACCCTAGGCGAAGTGAGCAAAATGGAATTTGCCGCGCTGAATATCGAGATCAGGATCATAATTGCTACCAGCTTCGCGGCTGCCGGACTGACGACCGTACCAACTGCCGTCGCGGCCAGGCGCTCGGTATCCGCCACTCCAGCCGGGCCAAGCGCGGCCAAATAGCCAAGATTCGCCAAAAGATATATTGCTATTAGAGCCGCGGTACCGATCAAAAGACCGCGAGGGAAACTCCGTTGAGGATCTTTTACTTCCCCGGCACTGTATGAGATGAACTGCCAGCCTTCGTAGGCCCAAAGTACGCCGATCATTGCGAGTCCGAATCCAGATGCCATAGAGCTGCTCAACGCGGCGGGCCAAAGTACCGATCCCGATCCGGTAAACCCGCTGCCTAGCCATAGAAGTGCTCCGCTCATTATCAGGATACCCGCGACCTTGATCACGGTTGTCCAGTTTTGCAGGTCCGAACTTTTTCGAGTGCCCAGTACGTTCACGATCGTGATAACCGCGATCATCGCCACGGCGACGACTTTAGCCAATACCGGGGAAAGCGGGACGATCTCCCCCAGATACGCACTGAAAGCGACGGCCAGCGCTGCCACTGAACCGCTGGCGATGACGAAGAACAAGGTCCACCCGAAAAGGAACGCCGGCAGGCGCCCAAAGCAATCGCGAATATAAACGTAGAGGCCGCCTGCCGCGGGTTTCATCGCCCCTAACTCGCCATATGTAAGTGCCCCGAGCAGTGACAGGAGCCCACCAACCAGCCATACCAGCATCGCCGGCACAATGTAGCCGTCGACTTGACGAAGCACCGATCCGGGCACGAGAAAGATGCCTGATCCGATCACCGAACCGACGGTGAGCAGAATAATATCGCGCAGCCCGAGCGTACGGATCAGAGTGGATCTTGATTCAATTTCGACAGCTTCTTTTTCCATAGAAACGCTTGTTGCTCAAATAAATAGACGATTCGAGGTTTTCCTGTTAGCGATTGTCATCAGAATTCTAGAACACTTCATTCGATCTCGTCGAATCGTTGATTCCCGATTGCATAAGTCTGCCAATCGATATAATCAAAGTGCCACCACTCCAGCTCGTAAACGGTAAACTCGTCCGCCTTCATCGCATTTCGCAAGAGATCTCTATGCCATCTCTGCAGCGATGTGCCCCCCGGATAATCCGGCCTGGAACGATTGGTGGTTTCGTCAACCGTGCCGACCATTTCGACAGGTTTCCCGGACTCTAGATCGTAAAGCGTCAGGTCGACGGCTGCCCCGCGATTGTGACGTGAACCTTGGGATGGATCAGCAACGAAGATCTTTTTATCCTGCGGCGTTGCGTCCCAAAAAACTTTGGTGACATACCAGGGCCTGTAGGCGTCGTGCACAAGCAGACCATAACCGCGATCCTTTAATTTGTGATTTACGCGAACCAGGGCTTGGGCAGCGGGACGCTGTAAAAACGCCCGTGCTTCGGAATAGAATACCGCCCCGAACAAGTTATTGGTGGTTGCGTAGTGTATATCGAGTTTGATCGTGCGGTCGAGTTTTGTCAGTTCAACCAGATTCGATCGGCGATAGTAAACCCCTTCGTCCGGCGGGTTGGACGATAAAGCCTCTTTAATAAGCTCCGGTACCGGCCGCACAGGCTTGACCCGCAATTGTGCGGCTTCGCTTTCGGGTTCGATCTGCCGCCGGTAAAGGTGTTCGCCGCGAATTGTGATCCTGGTCGCCCGGTCATTCGAGTCCCGCTTGAAAACCACTGATTGATTTTCGCGGGAACTTTCTTCCACATACCTGAAACTATTCTGATCCGTTTCAATAAGACATTCGAATTCTGCACCTTTATGTAAGGTACAAAGACGACCGTCGTGTTCGAGTACATACAAGATAGCGTCGTCGGGACCGTACTCGCCGACGAGCCCGCGCCATCGGGCAGGCGCCGCTGCCGGCTTTTTTAACTTCCCGGTATTATCCGGGAGTCTGTCTGACCCAGGCGATGGTTTATATAAGTACAGTTCTGCTGCCTCCGCCTTTTGGTAATTCTTCATCTTTGTCCGTATCAGACAACGTGGGTGACGACCGCGGCTTTCAGCGAGATCGTCGAATGTCTGACGGTCAATTCATCGATCCTGGCGTCATTGACCATGTATCCGATACCCGGGTCAGACGGTGCTGCAATGGTGCCTTCAGAGCTGACCGTAACCGGCGGCACGATTATGTCCTCATCCCAATATCTTGCCGAGGCGGAAACGTCACCGGGCAATGTAAAGCCGGCCAGGGTTGACATTGCGATGTTGTGAGCGCGTCCTATTCCGGATTCGAGCATACCGCCGCACCAGACCGGAACGTCCGTTTTCGCCGCGAAACTCTGGATCGCCCGTGCCTCAGAATGTCCACCGACACGGCCTAATTTGATGTTGATTATCCGGCACGACCCAAGGTCGAGAGCGTGCAGCGCATCTCTCAGTGACGTGATCGATTCGTCGAGACAAATAGGAGTCGTTATTTGTTTCTGCAGCTTGGCATGGTCAACCAAATCGCCGGCGGCAAGGGGTTGTTCGATCATCAAAAGGTCGAACTCATCAAGCTGCTGGAACAGCTTGAGGTCCCGATCAAACCGGTACGCCGAGTTAGCGTCGACCGAAAGTTTAATATCGGGAAAATTCGACCGTATTATTTTAACCAGTTCGATGTCCTGCCCGGGTTTGATCTTGAGCTTGATCCTTTGATATCCGCTCTCCACCTCGCGGGTTACTTTCTCAAGCAGAACATCCGGGGATTCCTGCAGACCGATGGAAACCCCGCAATTGATCTGTTCTTGCGTCCCGCCTAAATGCCGCCACAACGGGAGGTTTCGTTTCCTTGCTTCCAGGTCCCAAATGGCCGCTTCGACCCCAGCGATCGCCATTCGATTGCCGCGAATGGGAGCAAGGCTTTGTGAAACCTGGTCGGCCTCGTCAATCGGGTTTCTTGCAAGCATCGGACCGACGAAATTCTCGATTATCATCCATGCCGTATCTATGGTTTCGTGATTGAAAAAAGGCTCTTCGGCGGCCGTGCATTCTCCGTAACCGAATACACCGTCACTGTCGATCACGCGAATTAGTAAGATCCGCCGTTTATGAGCGACGCCGAAACTCGTCTCGAAAGGTGCCTTAAGGGGCATTTCGATCTCACGTAATTCAATCCTTTCTAAATTGAACTTGTTCATGTCCTATTCCTTTCCTTTTTCGTTGCCGTGACGAACCGTCTCAGAAGCTCGATGTAAAACTCAAAAGATTGCCAGCATACACAAACCACAAGAAGCCAATACCGGCCAATGCGAATATTGTGGCTTGAAGTTTGCCCCAGATCCTGTATCGATTACTCATCCAGGCATAGACGGCGTTATAGAGTAGTACCGGGGTGCCGCTCACCCCGAGGACCCCTATCACCTGGGCGACCCGGATCCAGTTGTTCCCTGTGTCACTTAGGAAATCGAGGTTTGACGACATATGGATAAGCATCGCCGCGAGGGCAGTAATAAAGATCAGATCTAAAGCAAAGATTCCTCGGACCAGATAACGAAGCTGCCGTTCGCGGGGCGTAAGTTCCAGCTTGCCTCCGTAATGCCGCCTCACGATCCACGCCACAAACCAAAGGATCAGCGTCAAGAGCATGACCGCAAGCGAAAGGCCGACGGCGGTCAAAACCAGCTTCCCGTTGTCCAGGAACCCGACGCGATGAAAGGTCATAAACGGATACGGGATGATCAACTGCATCACGCCGCCTTCATCGGGTTTGAAGATCAAAGAGTCCTGGCCTTTGACGTCGAGGAACCTCATTGGAGCAACCTCACGCCAGCGTTTGGGTTTGTCATTTGGATCCTTAAGTGCGTCTACCGAGATCGTTCCGTCGTCGTTAGGCGAGACGACCGCGTGGCCGAGCAAACCCATTATCCTAAATAGTGAGTGTTCCGGCCGTCGGCTGACCATATAGGTACCGGCAACCGAAGCCGCGTTGTTCGTGGCGGTTTCACTGGCAGGTAAATTCGACGTTGGAGGCGGAAAATAGCGGTTCAGAAAAGCGTCCCAAAGTATCGCGCGCCCCGAAACCTGGCCTCTTCCAGCACTGTTATACGAAATGAAAAAACCTACCCCTGCATCAAGCATCAAATGGAGGTCACTGTGAAACGCGATCGTATCGCCGCCATGGCCGATGATGCGGTGACCATTTCGCGATTCCTCATAAAACCCATAAGCCATCGCATTTGCGGCATCATCCAGACCAAATAAACGGCTGTGCATTAGCTTCACAGTTTCGGGTTTGAGAATTTGCCCGTCGCCCAGTTTCCCTTGCTGCAAATGCGCCAGCATGAATTTGGACATATCCGCCGCGGTGCTGCTTAGACTTCCCGCGGGATACGGCCCGACGATCTCAAATGGCTTTGGTTTGTCGGAGCCTAAGACATAGCCGCTTGACATGTTTGGAGCAAGATCTGCGGGAAGCGGCTGAGCAAAGGTTGAATTGGACATGCCCAGCGGCTTAAAAATATGTTCCGAGATATAGTCATCAAATGTTTGACCGGAAACGCGTTCGACGATGTACCCCGCGAGGGCGGTTGCATAATTAGAATAAGCAGGAACGGTCCCCGGCGGATAGATCCGATTTGGGATGTGAGTTTTGACATACTCGCCCAGATCAGGGCTTTTCTCTCCGCCAAAGAGATCTTTGATCTGCTCTTCGAAACCCGGCGTGTGGGACAAGATGTTTTTCAGTGTAATCGGATTCCCAAACGCTTCGGGGATCTTGAAATCGAGATATTCGTTTACGTCACGATCCAGATCGAGTTTTCCCTGTTCGAAAAGCTGCATAACAGCAGTCCAGGTGAATAGTTTTGAGATCGACCCCGGTCGAAACAGCGTTAGATCGGGGTTTACAGGCGCTTTCTTCTCAACGTCCGCGTAACCATAGCCCTTGGAAAATAGGACCTTTCCATCCTTGACGATCGAAATTGTAGCTCCGGCAATATCATCCCTCGCGAGTTGAAGCGGAACGATCCCATCAAGAAATGCCTCGACATCTGCAGCCGTCATTCGGGTGCTTTCCACTGGACCAACCGGTGTGGTTTCCACTGTTGCTTGTATGGTCTCGATCGGGGCAGGCGGGACTTGTCCGATCACGGAAGACAAAAACAAAAACACCAACGTAATGAAGGCCCCTGATTTTTTCATTGTAATCGACTCCCTAATGAGTAGGCCAAAATGACCTGGCATTAGGACCTTAAAACCTTTCAAATCTTGTCAGATTGCGACGATTAAAGCGTCAACCTACCCAGATCTGCTTTAACACCCGTGCGAAATTTCCTCCGAGAATGCCGCGAATATCGACATCCGTATATTTTCGACGGATCAAGCCTTCCGTCAGATCGAACATCCGCTTCGGATGATCGACCCCTTCGATATCGATCCTGTCCCGAAATCCGTAACTGCCCTTATAACTGGCCCGCAAGCGTTTATTCAGTTCCGGCGGCATTTTGTCATAGCCGTAAAGGTCAATGTCGCTGCCAACCCCGAGATGTTCCGGCCCGATCAGCTTTTGAACGTGATCGTAATGATCGAGCAGATGTTCGACCGTCGTCGGCTCGTCAGTCTTTACGAACATCCGCACCCCGGTGATGCCCATAACACTGCCGGCCGCACCGACCTTTTTGATTGCTTCGTCCGTCTTGCAACGCGGGTGCTCGCCTACGAGCGCCCGGACATTTGAGTGGGTGATAAGGACCGGTTTTTTTGAGATCTCAAATGCGTCCAGTGTCGTCTTGTCTCCGCAATGCGAAACATCGATCGCCATTCCAACTTTGTTCATCCGTTCGACGATCGCGACGCCGAAATCCGAAATGCCCTCGTCACGCCGCTCAGTCGCGCCGTTTCCAATGAGGTTTCGCGAATTGTAGGTGAGCTGTGAAACGCGCTGTCCGAGACCGCGAAAGAAGTCAACATCATCCGGACGACGAAACTGGTCCGAATTTTGAAGACCGAGCAGAACTCCAAGCTTGCCGGATTTTTTTACACGGTCCAGATCGCTCGCACTGTCGATGCGGATGAAGTGGGCATCGTTATTCGCGATGAACCCATTCCATAAAGCGAAAAACCTCAACGCATTTTCGTAAGCGTTCGGGCCGCCCATTCCGATGGCCGGGTGAATTACGTTGATCCCGGATTCCCTGAATGGCTGAATGTCGGCAGCGGTAAAACTCTCAGGGTCGATCATCCATTTGTCCTGCTTGGCAAAATCGAGGGTCAGAATGCAGAGCATGTCAATGACCGTTGATTGGGTGACCAGTTCTATCGCCCGCGCCGAATATTCTTTAGGCGAGCCGGCAAAAAGCTGGAAACGGCCGCGATTGATCATCGGAGCGGTTAGGACGCCGGCCCCCGCGAGGGCCGCACGCTTGAGCATCTCGCGTCGTGTAATATGGGTATTCCCTTGTTTCATAAAATTCAGTTCCAAAATTCAGCCAAGACTGTTTATCGATTCCACACGGCGTAAGCGATACGTTCCCACCTTCCGACCGTTTCGTTCTGCACGCAAAAAACCCTCGATCATAAAGCCCCTGTCGATCGCTTCAGTGAATGCCCATCGCGTCGCCTCGCGCCACTCGACAGCGATTTGCCTGTTTTGCTTTTCCATCTCGTTTATGTCCGCGGGTATCTCGATCGCGGCTTGATCATGAGAAAGGCAGTCGTCCAGATCATTGCGGTGTGGTGCGTCGTTTTCCCCGAGCTCGACAAGCGGCTCGACCTCAACAATTCCGATTCCGCTATCTTTCCCATCAATCCGATCGCATACTCGGCGGCTATTCAATATCCACGTGACCCATAAGCGGTCCGTGCCGTTTCCGTGCAGAAAACTTGCTGCTTCCTCACCATAAAAATTGACTAGATATCGATCTGAGACCACGCCTAACCGGTTAAAGTTGAAATAGGCATTCAGGCTCTGCAGTGGGTCAAATGTCCAAGTCATTGTTTCGATACCTTGCTCCAGGACAAATTTTCGCTGTGCGAGTTTGAGCCTGTAACCGACATGGGAATTACGATACGCCGGCAAAACGCCCAGCATGTGGGAATGATGCGTGGTCCTACCTTGCTCGTACCCCACAAAACCGTATGCAAAACCGGCTAATTTGTTTTCATCGAAAGCACCAAGTAACACGCCACCCGCGCCGATGGCCGCAGCAAGTTGTGAAACCGGAACAACATCAAGGTCGGGTAATCCCCAGATCGCTTTTTGGAGCTGTTCGACCGCCCGCATTGCGAGCGAGTCATGAATCTCGCGAATCACAATAGACTCTGTTCCGTCGGCCTCAGGGAGAATCATAGTTTTCGCTCTTTTCGTCAAAATTCAACAAATCTAAAATCTGCCCGAGTTTCTTGATCGATTTCGGCAGATCCAGGGCGAGATCACTGCTTCAAAGGCAGTGTATAGCTGACCGTATCTTGTATGAGGGTCAAGCTTATTATCTTCCCGGCCGCAACATTAAATAGGGTGAAAAATCCGGCGGGTGCCCCCTTTATGGCGAACTTGTTCTCGGATTCGAATACGAGCGTAAATGCCGGCTGTCCCGGAATATTTAATTTCAGCTCGCCACCAACCACATCGGTGGTGACCTCAAGGGGCGGATCGGCAAGCGCCCACTGGCCAACAAACTTCTGCAGATCCGCTGCGGCGGACCCTGCTGCAGCGCCGGTAGGGGCCGCACCAGCCGCCCGCCTGAACGGATAGTCCGACATGCCCGGCAAATTAAGCGTTAAGGTATCGACTTTTCCCTGTCCGTTGAGCGCAAAGGTCATCGAACCCGTCGGGATGACCGCGTTTTGGAAATTTGCCCGAAAAGTGTCGTAATGCCAGTGTTCGAGATCGCTGACAAATGCCGGCCCAAAACGCAGGTTCAGCTTGCCGCCAGAATTAGTAACAATGACCTTCCCGTAAAGATCGTTCTCAAATGTGCCAGCATAATTCTCGATCGCAAGTGTTGGACGCGTATCTTTGACGCGACTAGCCTCCGCTCTCTTTTCGGCCTCCTTGCCCTGCTCGGCTGCGGCTTTGATCCGCTTAAGAAAATCACCCGCCCAATCTTTTTGCGGCGCGCCCAGATAGGCGTCGATAATTCGGTACATGAGAGGCACGGGCAAAATTGAGCCATTCATATTGGTAAGGATGACAATGCCAAGCTTCTCTTCCGGAACGAGGGCAACCTGAGCACGCATGCCGTCGATCGAACCGCCGTGTTCGACCAGCTTGCGGCCCTTGTAATCGGACAGGAACCAGCCCAGGCCGTAATTCAGGAAATGGGCCTCAGGATACATAAGTGCGGAGCCGCCATCAGGGCGCATCACCATCTGCGACATATGCATCTCCCTCGCGACGGCCGGGCTAAATATCTTTTTACCTTCGAAAGATCCCTGACCGAGTTGTAGACGCACCCATTGGACCATATCGACCGCGTTAGAGTTTATCGAGCCTGCCGGCCCGATATTATCGACGTCGCGCCAAGCGATCGGCTCGATCTTGTCTCCGGAATTAGCGTGAGGTGACGCGGTGTTATCGGTGGTTTTGAACCCTTTGATGCTAGTACTGCTCGCGGTCATCCCGAGCGGGCCAAATATTCGCTCAGTGATCAGATCGTCCCAGCTTTTACCTGCCGCCTTGTTGGCCACCTCGCCCGCGGCCAGGTACATCACGTTCTGATATACAAAACTTCCACGCAAACTCGCTGAGGATTTTAGGAAACGCGATCGGCGGATAAGCTCATCTCGGTCATATTCGCTGGCGTACCAGAGCATCTCACCGCGCTCCAATCCCGCTCGATGACTTAGCAGATCACGGATGGTCAACTCGCGTGTAACATACGGGTCAGACGTTTGAAATCCCGGCAGAAATTTCGTAACCGGGTCATCCCACTTTAGCTTGCCCTCATCTACGAGTATTGCGATCGATGCGGCAGTGAATGCTTTCGAGGAAGACCCCAGAGCAAACACGGTCCGCTCATCCACTGGCGCCGGATCGCCGAATCTTTTCACGCCGTAGCCTTTCGCAAGTATGACTTTATCGTCTTTCACAATAGCGATCGCCACGCCCGGAACTTCCCAATCGCGAATCGCATTGTTTACATAATCGTCAAAGCCACTAAGAGGGGCACCTTGGCCTGATATGAACGGCACTTGTGCGAAAACTAAAACCAGGAGGCTGATCAACGTAATAATACTTCGTCGTGGTTTCATAATTACTCACATACGCCGCTCGGGTGTTTGTTGGAGAGGCGGAATCTATACTGACCGAAACTTGTACTCAATCGCCGTTTTAGGGCTACTCCTTCGATCGTCCAGAGCCGTAGATCACCTTTCCGGGTTTTGCCCCGGTATGCTTTCCTTTTTCGACTACGACCTGTCCGTTGACAAGTACGAAATCGATCCCGGTCGGGGTACGGAACGGATACTCATAGGTCGCATGATCCTGGATCTTGTCGTAATCGAAGATAACCACATCGGCCCAAAGCCCTTCTCGAATAAGACCGCGTTCGGGTATCCGCAATCGTGTCGCGGGCCACGAGGACATTTTTCTTATTGCCTCAGGAAGCGTAATTATCCCTTTCTTGCGCACATATTCGGCTATCACGCGGGGAAATGTTCCGTACCCGCGTGGGTGGCCGTTCCCTGCCGTATTAGGGTCCATCAACTGAGGCGATGCGGCGGCGTCACTTCCAAAGCTTACCCACGGGTATCTCATCGCGGTTTCAACGTCCGATTCGGTCATCATGTAATAGAGCGCGGAGACACGGCCAGTGCCCTGGAGGAGTAGATCGAACGCGGCATCCGCGGGATCTTTGTTCCATTCTTTCGCGATCTGATTCAGGTTCTTTCCAAGGAACCGCTCATTATCCTTGTTTCCCACAAAGACCAAAACGATATTGTCCCAACCTCCCGCTGCCTCGACGATATTCCACCATCCGGGCGAGCCGGTCTTTATCTCGTTCTTTAGCCTTGTTCGGGTTGCCGGATCACGAAGCAGTTCGAGCATTTTTGCATTGCCGCCATCAGAGGCCCAGGCGGGGACGACCGAGCTGAGTCCGGTGCCGCCGGCGGTGTACGGGTATATATTTGCGGCCACATCGACACCGCGGTTTCGCGCGGCGTTGATCGTTTCGCCGGCTTTACGCATCAGTGTGCCCCAGCCCGGCTGATAGGCCGCCTTGAGATGATAGATCTCGACGGGCAAACCGCCCTTTTCGCCGATCGTTATCGCTTCTTCGATCGCCTCGATCAATTCTTTTCCCTCGCCGCGGATATGGCTGGCGTAGACGCCGCCGTGTTGCCCGGCAACCCTTGCCAGTTCAACCAGTTGGTCGGTCTTGGAATAACTCGCCGGAGGATAGATCAGGGCCGTTGATATGCCGAGAACGCCGCCCTTCATAGCGGTCTCTACTATCGACTTCATCCGCGAAAGTTCTTCGGCGGTTGGATCTCGCGACTCCTGGCCTAGAACCGCGACTCGGGCTTGAGTCGCACTAAAATACGTGCCGAAATTCATGCTTATCCCGCTTTTCTCAAGCCCGGCAAAATATTCGGCGACCTTTTCCGCCGGGACCGGAGTGCCGCCTTCGCCCGAAATTCCGGTTGTAACACCCATCAACAGTTTGCTTTCAGCCAACGGATTTCGTAACAGAACTCCGCCGGATGCGTCGAGCATATCGATCCAGCCGGGCGAAACATACCTGCCGGTGGCATCGATCTCGCGCTGGCCCTTCTCCTGGATCTTACCGATACGAACAAAACGTCCGTCCTTGATCGCAACGTCCGCGGCGATCCACGGGTTACCGGCCCCGTCAAGCACCCGCCCGTTTCGGATCACAATGTCGTAAACGGGCGCAACCGTTTGCGCGGGTAACGGAAAGGGCAAAAGACCCAGCGTAGCCAGGGAAAGAAGGGTATAGGCAAAAATTTGTCGAACTTGTTTCATCATTATTTACAACATCCTGCAGTGGTGGACAAAGTTGATTCGCCGCGCGTTCTGGTCCCGGCGACCGTCGCCGTGCCGGAATGTTTCTTAAGCAGGTCCATCGCGCGGTCGGCCAGCTTGATCAGATGCGGGTGCGCCCGATTGCCATTAGTCAGAATGGCAAAGCCCAGCTTGCGGTCGCGATTACCCTGAAGAAAAGCCGTGTAGCCGGCAAGACTGCCGCTATGGGCGAAGTATCGTTCACCGTCTCGAACCTGGACCCACCAAGTAAGCCCAAAACCCGCAGTCTCATTTCCCCAAAGGCCCTGGATGCTTCCCTTAAACTGGTCGTATTGACGGGTAAACATCTGCTCGAGCGCATTCTCGCCGATGATCCGTTTGCCTTTGAAAACACCGCCATTGAGGTTGGCGATCAGCCAATTGGCTTGATTTCCGACCGTCCCATAGACGATTCCCGCCGGCCAGACCGATGCCTTTACCCTTACCGCCGGCAGTTGGCTGCCGGTCTTTTCGTCAACGGTATATGGCATCGAGATGCGCTCGTCCATCACCGGTGTCGGCTCGAATGCGGTGTGCGTCATCTCGAGCGGCGTGAAGATCTTTTCGTGAATATATTGTTTGTAAGGCATACCGGAGAATTTCTGCACCAGGTAGCCGATCAGAGTGTAAGCCGGATTCGAATAAACGACCACGCTCCCGGTTGGTTTATCGATAACCAGCGATTTGCTCAGATAATCGTTTAATGACGGCGGAACTGTATCGCCCCAAACCGGATACCCGCCAAACCCGCCAGGCAGACCGGATGTGTGAGCCATTAGGTGCCGAAAGGTCACCGGGTTCTTTGGGTCCTCTTTTTGGATCTTGAAATCCGACAGGTAGTCATTGACGCGGTCGTCGAGCTTGAATTTGCCCTCCTCCATCTGCTGGAGCAAAGCAACGGTCGACATCGCTTTGAATGTCGAACCGATCAGATAAACAGTGCTGGTCGTTGCCGGGGTCCGGGCCCATAAATTTGAGTAGCCGTAGGCTCCGGTCCATACGACCTGGTCGCCCGATACAAGAGCGATCGAGGCCGAGGGGATCTTCCCGTCGATCAAGGCGCGATGGATCTCTGGCTCGAGTTCCGCGGCAACCCGGTCGATATCGATTGCCTGCGCGAAACTCGGTAACGAAACCGCCAATGCGATCAGTGCAGCTCCCACGGCGACACATAACAGCCGCAATAATTCTTCTGTACTTCGTCGTTGGTTAAGAGATGTATTTATACTTGCCATAAAATTACGCCGGTCTCCTGGACCGTTCATCGTCCCGTTTCTTCCAGCACAGGCAGATGTATGTGCGACGCGTTTTTGCCCGACCGATAAATCCGCTGTGTTGCCGGCTGAAAGTCGGAATTTTTTGCATGAAAAATATTCTGCACGAATCGTTGAGGGTTCCTGTCGATGATCGGGAACCAAGTGCTCTGTACATGAACCATTATCCGGTGTCCCTTCCTGAATGTGTGGTCGTTCGCCGGATAACCGATCTGATACTTCTGTATCGAGTTTGCCGTTATCGGCTCCGGCTTCTCGAAGCTCTTATTGTAGCGTCCGCGAAACACATCACTCGCGATCATAAGCTGGTAGCCGCTCATTGTGGGATCGGGCGCGTATCTTTCGGGATAGACATCGATCAGCTTTACCACCCAGTCACTGTCTGTACCCGTCGTTGATGCAAAAAGATTTGCAAAGACTTTTCCAGAAACAGTCACGTCCTCGACGAGCGGTTCCGTTGCGAAGGTAAGCACATCAGGGCGGTGATCGACAAAACGCTGGTCTTCGACCAACCACGTTCCCCAGCCTGCTCTGAGCGTGATCGGACGAGGACGGTACGGGACCGGCTTGGCCGGGTCCGATATGTAACTGTCAAAAGCGGACTCCGCGTTCGCCGCCGGTGCCTCGAACGACAACTTTCCCCCAGGATGGAAATACAGTTGCCGTGTGGCGATATTCTTCTTTGGGGGCCACTGGTCATGCCTGACCCACTCGTTAGCTCCCGTCCGGAACGTCAGGGCCTCGGGCAGGTCGGCGTTCGCTTTCCCTTTGAGATGCTGCCCAAAAAAACGCACAAGTACGTTGTCGCGATAGTACTGTGCCGTGGCGCTGCCGAAATCTATGCGGCCGAGCTTGCGTCCCTCGCCTCTGGACCATCCGCCGTGGTTCCAGGGGCCGACGACGAGGAAATTCTGATTAGCCTTATCGTGCCGCTCGAGCAGTTCATAAATCTTGATCGGGCCGTAGAAATCTTCCTGGTTCCACCATCCGGCGACGTTCAAGGTAGGCACGGTAACGCGGTTGAGCCACGGCTCAAAGCTTTGACGCTTCCAGAAATCATCGTAGTCCGGGTGATTTACAAAATCGTTCCAGGTGGGAAGTTTCTTGTTGAAATATTTTGCATCGACATTCGAAAGGGCTCCGAGATTTAGATACCACTCGTAAGTGTCGTATCGGTCGACGATCTTGGAAACGTCAGACATCTCCTTTGACGATTCCATCATATACGTGAATTCCAGGCCGTAGCTCAACCTGAAAGCCCCATTGTGATGAAAATCGTCGCCGATCCACATGTCCGCAGGAGACGCCTGCTGGACGACCGCCTTCAGGGCCGGGTGCGGATCAAGCATCCCCATGACGGATAACCATGCACCGTAGCTTGTTCCGGCCATCCCTACACGGCCATTGTTGGATGTGTTCTTTAGCAGCCATTCGATGGTGTCATATGTGTCCGTGCTTTCGTCGATCGCGTTTTTGTCCTTCGGGTCGCGCGGCTGCCGGAGCATGACAAATTGCCCTTCTGATTTGAACCGCCCACGGATGTCCTGACGGACCAAGATATAGCCTTCGGCAAACAACTCGGGTACGGCCGCGGCAAGCTGAACCGGAGTCGCATCACCGATCCCGTAGGGCGTTCTCAGCACGACGATCGGGAGCTTTTCGTTCGCGGTGGCCGGTGCGTAAATCTGCGTATTAAGCCGGACCCCATCGCGCATTGTGACCATTACGTCCTTTCGTGTGAACGAAGAGGCCTGATATTGCGCGTCGACGGACGCGACCCAAACGAAGCAGGTTAGAGCGACAAGAAGACGAAGGACATTTTTTGACCTTTTCATTGATTCACTTCGTGAGCTAATTGTTCGAGCCTATTTCTGGGGTTTCGATACCCTGTCAATAGGAGCTGGGCGCGGCACACGCCGCGCGGGATTCTGTTCAACTAACTTCAGTGCTTCGGCCACTGCGCGTTCGAGCTGGGGATCGCGGCCTTTGTTAACATCAGCCGGTAAATTTTCGACGTGGATATCGGGTGATACGCCGATATTCTCAACATCCCACTTCCCGTCCAGATTGTAGAACGCCAGGGTCGGTGCCGTTATGCCGCCGCCGTCAATGGTAGGCGGAACCCCCAATGTTCCAACCAGAGCACCCCACGTGCGAGTTCCTACCATCGGCCCGATCTTTCGAAGTCTGAAGTAAAACGGAAGAGCATCCCCGCCTGACCCTGCAGACTCATTGATGACCAAAACCTTCGGGCCGTAGATTCCCGCAATTGGCGAGGTAAAGGGCTTTCCCTCTCGCATGGCAAAGAAGCCCATTAGCTTTCTGTCCAATTCGTTCACGATGTAATCCGCAACCATACCGCCCTGATTGTAGCGTTCGTCTATCACGGCTCCCTCTTTCTCCTGCTGCGAATAGAAATAGCGGGTAAATGATGTATAGCCCGGACCACCGGTGTTTGGCAGCCAGACATACGCGAGCCGCCCGCCAGACAGCTTATCTACCAGCCTCCGGTTCCCTTCGACCCATGCCCGCGTTCGAAGCCCGTTCTCACTGGCGATCGGAACTACTGTGACGAGACGCGATCCTGTCGCCGAAGGAGTACTATTCACGCGAATGACCGTTTGCCGTCCGGCCGTCCCTTCGAACATGCTATAGATATTTACCGTTGGTAGGAGCGGCCGGCCATTGACTTCGAGAATATAATCGCCTTCCGACACGTTGATACCGGGGGCGCTAAGTGGTGCCCGCAGTTCAGGATTCCAATTCTCCCCGCTGTATATCTTGCTAACGCGGTAGCGCCCATTCTCAATCGTGATATCCGCCCCTAAGAGGCCGACGGACACAGGGTCCTCGCCAGGAACGTCGCCGGTGCCGATCAGGTACGAATGTCCCACCGCCAACTCGCCGCCCATCATTCCGATAACGTAACCCAGGTCGTCACGATGACCGACGGCCGCGAGAAGTGGTCGATATTTTTCGTAGATCGCACTCCAATCGGCCCCGTGCATCTGGGGATCGTAAAAATATTCGCGTTGGATACGCCACGTTTCGCGATAAATATTGGCCCATTCAGCCCGCGGATCGAGCTGCATCTGTAGCTGGGCGACATTCAGCGGCCCGTCTCCAACCTTGGCTGGGGCAGCTGTCCCGACGATCCCCCAACGGCCTCCACCCGCCTGGTAAAGTAGCTTCTTCTTGTCCGCGGAGACGCTGTAATTGACAACTCCCTCCATGAAAGGTGCGGCTGCACGATCTTTGAATTGGTAGCGCTGCAGACGCGGTGCAGGGCTGCCGGCGACGGTTTCTATGTAGAAAAATGTCTCGGCAGGGCCCGCCGAAAGGCTGCGATAGTTCCCGGCAGGAACATTCACGGAAATTATCCGCTGGCCGATGCCCGCAAGGTCTATCCTTATGGATCTCGATGCCGGTGTAGCGGCCGGACTAGCCTGAGGCTGCGGCGTTTCCCGAGAGGCGGGTGTGGGCGTAGGCTGCGGCTCATCGTCCGATTCCGGCAATAGCGGCGATGGCTCGGTCGCATTCAGGACAGCCAGATAGATCGCCCTTCGCACCGGACGATCGAGCGAACTCATCTCGAGCCACCCGGTGCTCGGGCCAAAATCCGTACTGGATAAGAAGTAAAGGTATTTGCCGCCTGTATCGAATGTCGGCGAGATCGAGTCTGCAAGGCCGTCCGTTACCTGATGGGCTTTCTTTTCTGCCATCGAATAAACAAAGATCGCCCGCAGCCTGCTGGACAAGTTTTTTGAATACGTAACCCATTGCGAATCCGGCGACCAGCCGGCCTGAAAATCTCGCGCCGGGTCGGGATATTCATCGGTATCGACCTTGGCGGCTGTTCCGCTCGAAGTTTCAATTATCCAGAGGTTGCGGTGATTATCCTGGATCAGGATCCGGGACCCGTCCGGCGACCAGGTAGGATTGGAGAAAAATGCGGTGGACGGTAATTTTATAGCTCTCGGAGCAATAATGCCGGAGGGATCTCCGAGCATCAACTGGTATTCACCAGTCGCGTCCGAAAGCCATGCCAGCTGCGATCCGTCCGGTGACCAGGCAGGGTCCCGGTCATGAGCGCCGGAGCTTTGAGTGAGATTTCGGTGATCACCTTTGGCCGCAGGTACAGTAAAGATCTCGCCGCGAGCCTCAAAGGCAGCCCGGAGTCCGGTTGGCGAGAGCCGTGCATTCCGGATCATCCCGCTTACTTTTTTGAATTGCGGCCTCGCCCAGGGCAGATCGCCGGTTACCTCAATATTGAGCCGTCTGGACTGACCGGTTTTAGTGTCAACCAAATGTATATATCCGGCCTGTTCATAAACAACAGCGTCCGCACCGGCAGATGCGTTCATAATGTCGAAATCGTCGTGCCGGGTGATCTGGGTGAGCTGCCGGGTATCGATCTTATAAGAAAAAAGGTTTGCGGTATGATTGCGGTCAGAAACGAAGTAGATGGTATTGCCTACCCACATTGGGGACGAATCGTTGCTGTTCGTCCAGGGGAGCTTCTCTATCGTGCTGTCAGCCAGGTTCGCTATTATTATCGGATGGGTCCTGCCGCCGCGATAATGCCGCCACTGGCTGGCATTTTCCCAACCAGGTACAAAGAATGTCGAGATCTCCTCATATGCAATTCGTCGACCGTCCGGCGAATAAGAACCGGTGAAAGATCGAGTCAAGGGCAATGATTCTTCGAGCCCGCTTTCCAGTCCAATTGTCCAAAGCCGATTGTATGCCTCAAGCGGAGCGCTTGTCCGAGGCGATGCGAAAAGAACGCTGCGGCCATCCGGTGTCCAGCCGCGAACCCGATCTGCACCAGGATGATACGTCAGACGCCGGGGATCGCCGCCAGCAGTCGGCATAACATATACGTCCGTATTGCCTGCGACCGTCGACGTAAATGCGATCTGTGTTCCATCAGGAGAAAAATACGGATCGCTCTCGACTCCCTGGGTTGAGGTTAACCGCCTTGCCTGACCGCCGTTTCGAGACACGGCCCAAAGATCGCCTGCGTAGGCAAAAGCCACAATGTCGCGGCTCACCGTTGGATGACGCAGCAGTCGCGTGCCCTGCGCCGCTGCCAGTCCCGAGATCGCAACGCTGATTGCCAGTGCAAAGATCAGATTCCTTACCGTCATAGAGTTAAATCCTTATTTCAAATCAAGAGGATGTCTAAAAAGTCGAACTCAGTACGAGGTATTCAAGCAATCGGCGTTAAAGCCTTCTCTGCGGTCTCTGCGTAAACTCTGTGATCTCCGCGTTTACAGACATTTAACGCGGAGATCGCGGAGGGATTCGCAGAGTTCGCCGAGGCTGTATTCTGACTTCCCGACAGCCTCCCGTTTGGTGTTGCTGCTCCTCAGCGAGACTCGATCAGAACGTAACCCGAACACCGAACTGACCTTCACGCCCCGGCAGAACCTGGGTCGTAGCTCCGAATGGACTGTTCACAACGCCGTCCCGAGACTCGACAGAGGAGGGGTTTTGGCGATTGAAAACGTTGAAGATCTCAAACAGGAACTGTATCCCTACTCGTTCGCCAAAGCTGAACTTCTTCGAAAACCGCAGATCTGCATTTACGAAAGGCGGTGCTGTAAATTTGTTTCTTCCTGTCTTAACATCAACTCCATTGAAATTCGAATCTCCGTCCGCATCCTGCAGGGTATCGGTACGGCTAAATCGAAATCCGCTCTGCGCCCGGAAGATCCCGCTGATCTGAAATTGCCATGGCAGGTTGACCAAGCCGTTCATCTGGAAGATATGATCGAGCGACAAGCTGGAAGGCCCCTTGTCCAGGTCCGGTCCATTGTGGAACGTTCCAGCCTGGGCGACAAAGTTGCCATTCCTGCTAACGAAGGATCCATTTGCGTTCGTTTGCGGAGTGCACGTAGGATTTGAGGCAAGGCAGGGCTCGACAACCGTCGGAACAACGCCGATAAAATGATCTGACGGCCCTGCGAAGATACCCCGAGAGTTGTCCGTCGCCTTTGCGTAGGTATAGCTGCCGCCGAACATAAATCGATTGCTCAGCCTTTTATTCAAGCTCAGAATAAGTCCGTCATACTTGCCTTCAAAGAAAGGTCCAAAGGTGTTGATCTCTCCGACGGTATTAGGCGGGTCAAAGCTTCTCCCTATACCGGCAACGCGAGATCGAAAAGCCAGATTGCTCTTTCTGATACCTAGAAGATTGCGCATCTCTCGGTGAAAGTAGTTTGCCTCAAAAACCATGTCGCTGGTTATCTCCTGCTGCACACCGATGTGGAAGCTCAATGTATTCGGCGTCTCGAATGTTTTATCGACCGTCACTGGCTGTGCTTGCGGAACAATTACCGGATTATTCAACACTCCGTTTTGGCCCCACTGAAAATAACCGTTTGGCTGCCCGATCGCTGCTGCTGCGGCGGCGAGAAATTGATCCGGCGTTAAGCCTGTGAGTTGCTGCACATTGCTGATGTTGACAACTGTATTCGCGGGAATAGGAGATCGACCCGGTGCGACTACGCGATTAAGCCTGTCAACACCCACCATAGGCACGCCGATTGCGGGGCATGGAACTGGGGTGGTCGTCAATTGTGCGTCGGTGAATACATTGGAAATACATGATCCCGGCAACCCACTGAAGATCGCAATACTGGTAATCGCACTCGGCGAACCGTAAAAGAGGCGAGGTAGATATAAGGACTGAACGAGCCTTCTATCGCTGCCGCCGAACGCCGGTATATTTCTTACAAGACCCAAGCGAAACTGGTCGTAGAAAACACCGAAACTCGAACGTATAATCGTCTTTGGCCTGATCGCCCATGCAACACCTAACCGCGGTGCAAAATTCTTGTTTGCTTCGAACTCTGAATCTTTGTCCCAGCGAATACCAAGATTGATGGTCAGGTTCTTACGGATCTTCCAGTCGTCTTGCAAAAAGAATGCGTTGTAATTATTTTTCAGGTGAATCTCGTTCGCCTCGGGTGTTAACCCGCCGTTTAGGAGAAGGAGGGACGGTCCCGCGTTTACCGCTCCCAAATTAACGTAGTCGCTTACGGTGGCGAATATCTGATTAGTTATTGTCGCGGAATCAACGCCATCGGCTTTTGTACGAAGAAATTGCCAGCCGAATTTAATGTTATGGTCACCGAAGACCTTGTTTGTGCTTGCTGAAAACGAAGTATAGTTCTGGGTCAGATTCGATGCCGATGTAGCACTGCCAAATTGAATAGTCGTGAGGTCGCCGACAAATCTTAAGGTTGGAGGGAAAGGAAACGGGGCATTGAATCCGCTCAAAGATGTTAATCCTATGACACCCGGATTGGTAGGTTGGTTGTCAGATGGTTCGTCTCGATACCCGGCCCGAAGTTCCGTGATCCATGGATTACCCTGGTCACCCATCAGAATTGTATCTCCAAATCCAAGGAGTAGATTGCGGCCGCTGGAGTTTCTACGGGTGGAAGGTAATGACTGTCCCGATCCCCGGGTGTATCCATTCGTATAATTCATCTCCTGAGTTAACTGGTGACGTCCAAAATTCTGGTTGAACTTTATGAAATTGCGGGTTTCCCGATTGATTTCCGGTACGTCGAAAGGGTCCTCCTGGGCACGCAAAAGGTCGATCAGTACCTGAGGAACGGGGGGATAGTTAAAATCGATGCCTCGATCTTCCTGGATGCGTTCCGACGAGCCGAAAAAGAAGATCTTGTCTCTCCAGATCGGACCGCCGCCGGCCAGACTATAATTATATCGACTAAGTTCCGGAGCTTCGGCGGCTGAGTTGAGCGAATTACTGGAGTCCAGTGAGTCGTTACGCATAAAGAATGAAGCGACGCCACGAAACTGATTTCCACCGCTTTTTGTGATCACATTCACGATGGCACCCGAAGCCTGTCCGAATTCCGGCTTAAAGCCTGTCGTGAGCACTTGAAACTCCGCAATCGTATCTTGGTTAAACTGAGCAGCCGGCCCTCCATTAACGGTATCTTTGTTGGGCTGCCCGTCAATAAAGAAGTTATTATTGCCGCTTCTTTCGCCCAGCACTGGATTGGCATTATCACCGCCTGATTGCCGATTGATCGCCACGCCCGGCACAAGCTGCAAAAGATCGAGATATTCTCGCCCGTTAACTGGAAAACTTTGGATCTGTTGGGGCGTTACAGTAGAACCGGTCGACGAAGTGTTGGTTTCTAACAATGGCAATACGTCAGTAACATCTACGACGGCCCCCGTAACGCCTCCCACCTCAAGCTGAATATCCAGAACCGCGGCACGATTCAGCGTTAATTCTATAGTCGCTGTCTTTGCCCCAAATCCTGACTGGCTCGTTGTAATCGTGTAAACCCCGGCGGGCAGAGCAGCGATCCGATAAAAGCCTTTTTCGTCAGTTGTCGAGCTCCGCTCGGTAGCGAGCGTGGTTCCGCTTGCCCTTACCGTCGCTCCGGGGACGACTGCACCATTTACATCTGTGACGGTTCCTTCGATCGTAGACGTGATCGCCTGGCTCGCAACATATGCGGAAAGGACCAGAATGGCGAATACGGAATAAACCAATGGCTTCAGTACTGCGAACAGCGGAGAGCGTTCTCTGGCGCTTTTCTCGAATTGACGTGATGGGTTCGGAACGGTCGGATTCGTTTTCATGATTTATCTCCTGTTAAGGGGGAATATGCCAACACCAAGGATCTCGCGAGTCATAATCGCCTCATCGGATCGATTTAAATTTTCAGGCGTGATCGTAGATTGCAACATATTTCTACACCAACTGATGCACGTTGTCAACGAGGCGCATCACGTATTGCACCGGAGAAATCGATTCATGGCCGAACCCTTTATAAATGCTGGTAAATATTCGTAAATAAATCGCGGAGTGGCGTATGAAAATATCGTCGGCAGGGCCCTTCGTTTTAAATATTCATCATCAAAATGAAGGTCGTGTACCGACCGTGCATCAACTGTTGCGTAATTAAACGGTTTACTCTAATATACAGTGTCTATAAATGGCCAGACGTAAATCCGTGCAAAGTGCATTGAATGCTTACTGAGTATTTAGCGCCTGAATTTACGAGAATGGAAATGATGACCTGCCGCTAATTTAACATGAGTGGAGATGCGGAAATCGATAAAGGAAGGGTCCCGACGGCGCCACACCGGCGAACGAACGGGAAAAGTACCGGAAGCGGCGATCCGTTCGTTGCCATTGGGAAACTGAAACCTGGCGTGGACGACGACCGCGGAGATCTCGGTTCAGCCATCCCCACGCGGCTGGGAGAGCGATTTTCGGACAACATACCGGCATTAAGTTCGAGCCGTCAGCAATTACTTCGCCAAATACTCGACGAATCAAACGAGACATTCTTTCTCTCATCGCGCGAGATGGGACGGCGCTATAGCGTTGACTCAGCGACGATCATCCGTACGGTTCAGGCACTGGGTTACGAAAAATTCGCGGACTTCGCACAGGACCTTCGCGAGCATTTCGTTACGCAGATAACCCCTTACTCTGCGATGAAGGCGGCCGAGCAGACGAGTCGAAGCGTTTCCGACCGCGTGCTTCAAAGCGTCGATCAGGATCTCGAAAACTTAAATGTGCTGCGAGCCAGCCTTGATGCAAACAAGATCGTCGAGATCGCCAAACAGATCAATCATGCACGGAGGATATTGGTGATAGGTATCGATTTCGCTGCCTCTTTGGCCGGATCTCTTGCCTACGCCCTTGTCCGCTTAGGATTTGACGCCGAAGCTCCCCTTGGCAGCAGCGGTGTCGTACAAAACAAAATAAAGGTCATGACGCCTAAAGACCTGCTTATAGCGATCAGCTTCGGACGCGGGTTACGAGACACGATCGAAGCCGTGCTCACCGCTAGACGGCGAAACGTTCCCAGTTTTGGCCTCACTGATGGTGACGCCACGCCAATAGCCAGATATTGCGATACATATATAAAGGCTTCGATAGCCCGGACTTCGTTTATCGATTCATATGCAGCTCCAACGGCTGCAATAAATGCATTACTGGTGGCCTGTGCCCATAGCCAATCAGCACGTTCGCTCGAACATCTCAGAGAATCCGAAGAAGAAAATACATCGGGTGTCCGTTGGTATCGCGATCCGAAAACGACACTTGGGAAAAAAGACAAGACATAGGAATTCTAAGATTGGGCTGCGACCCCGGGTTGATCAGGTTGCCAGTTATCCCATACCACAAAGCAACGGCTGCACATTAAAAGACGGCCTTTCGGGCCGCCTTTTTTGGTTAGTATGTCAGGGGATTTATTCCTGAGCGATGAAGTCGACATCAGCCAGATGGCTTGCCGGTTCGACTGTCCGGGGCTGGAAGCGGTACCGCTTTGAGGCTGCGGCGATGCTGTAGCTTCTGCCGGGGGCGACTCCGTCAAAGCGGTAGTAGCCGAGCGAGCTGGTCGTCACGGTCCGCTGTGTTCCGTCTGAGTCGGTTAATGTGACCTGGGCGTTGCGAAGCCCCGTGCCCTCGGGTGTCAGCACCCGGCCCGTGATCGAAACGGTGGCGGCTGCCGGTCCGAGGATCGTCATAAAGCCATTTTCCTTTGTGGTGAACGGCATCGCTGTACCCCTGGGCGAGATGGACGTCCCGGTAAATACAGCATCACTGAATGTGACAGGGTATGAACCCAACGCCGCGTTTTCGGCGATCTGGAACGTGACGTTAAGAACACGCCGCGTGCCCTGAGCGAGCAAGGTACCGTCGTTAGCACCATTATGGTGTACGACAACACCGATCTGTCCGGGAGTCTGAGCAGCAACGATGATCTTAGTACCAGCGTCGGGTTCCGCGGCGATGTTCGGATTGCTGTCCGTTCCACTGTTGAGACCGGTAATGGTGAGCACCTCCGGATCGTAGTTCAAAGTGAACTGCGT
>JBGSXN010000100.1:0-4609 GCA_041751355.1 Pyrinomonadaceae bacterium | reverse complement strand
GACGCAGCGACGAGGCCTATAAGCTCTTGACCATAGTTGAGGATGATATCAAACGCGATCCCTCGCCGTACGCTAGGACGCATCTGGCAATGTGCAGAGCGACGCTCCTGGTTGAAACGCCCGGTGAGGGACCGGCTTCGTTGCTGGAAACGGTCGATGGATCGGGTCTCAACAACTTCGGCGCCTTTACAGGTCACGACCTTGCGATCGGACTTGATCACGTTCGCAGAAAAAACCTTGTTTCGGCGCGCCTAAGCCTTGAACGGCTCCGTGGGCGAACTGCCGGTAAAACCGTGCGATCAGAAAATTCCGATGTCGTTTCTCGATACACCACCGTTTTACGGTCAGACCTCGACACCGCGGCGGTAATGGAACAGATCCTTGACGCCGCGATACAGTTCGCTGGCGGCGACCGGGACGGAGGTATTCGAAAAGCCCTCGCAGCCGCAGACGCGGAGGACAAGCTCGTTTTCGAATACGGCCCACCAGCCATTCCCAAACCCGCATGGGAAGCAGCCGGTGAGATGTTGCTCGTTGCAGGGCGCAATAATGAAGCCGCCGCCGCGTTTCGAAACGTTCTGAAACGATATCCGAACCGCCGTCTTTCGATTGAAGGGCTGAAAGCAGCGATGGTGCCCGCTGCTCGCTAATGAATTCGCTTGCCGTCAGAGATCCGGACCGGCATTTCGGCAGTTAGCGGTGTCAAGAAATTTCGTCCGTCTATGCTGCGAACCGTCTAAAAGTCAAAGCCGTAAAAGATTGAAAGGAAGTTATTTCCCCTGCCAGAGTTTCCGAACGTGTAGGCAACGGCAAGATATTGAGACTTCTTGATGCCATATCCAAACCCGAAATTTGAATACCCGAGCCGGTTCTTTCCGCTCGTCCAGTCGGCCAACAAGGTGAATCGCTCTGTTACCGGCTGCTCAATCCCGACGAGAACACCTGTCTTTGTGCCGTAGTCCTGATCTGTATTGGCCATTGTATAAATGCCGCCTGTTATCCTCATTTCTTTTGCCGACTTGAAGGTCTTGCTGGCATTCGCATAGAACTGGGCCGAGGTTTTGTTTCCGGCAGCATCATTCAGAGGAACAAACAATACGGAACCGACCGCAACGGCGACACCCTTGTCTTCGTTCTCATAAGCTTTCCACTTGATGGTTGGCTGAAGCTCATGGACGGATCCGTCCACGCTGTCGGTGAAATAATAGTTGAGTCCGATTTCCAGATTCTTGCTCAATCCATAAACAATAGACGGCCCATAAGTTTGAAACCCGCCTTTTTCGTACTTGTCAAAATGTGCATAGGATTCAAGGCTGAGGTAGAAACTGTTCTTTTCCTGCGTATCGGTGGTTGGTACAAAAACAATTGAAGATTGCGCAAGTAGCGCGAACTGCAAGCCAAAGACCAGAACCAACAAAGAAATAAGACGGCTCAGTCCGGTTGTTCCGAGCGATTTCATTTCCCACTCCTAACTGTAAACTTTTTCAAGAAATGAACGGGCCGATAACGACTTTTGGCAAATCTAAGACCTTGCAAACCTAAATCTTCTTGGTCATTAATGTAATAAATACCGGCCTCACGGAGCGATCTGGCTGTTTGCTTAAAAAGGAATTCATTGGTTCCGCTGTATCTGTAATTTGTTTTATGAAAATGACATAAGAAATAGTCGTTAGAGATTTCGCCAATTATAAATCCCGCCAATACGCTATCGACAAACAGTCCGTAACAGGTAAGCCTTTGAAATAAATCAGCAAAGCAAAAGAGTCTTCCGAAGGCATAGTCTTCTGCCAATAAGCAGCCGTTATTTTCAGTCACAGCAACATAATTTTTCCTTGCGTCACGCCAAGATTCAACACAACTGAGCAACTTATCCTGGTTGCACTTATCAGCAAGATCAAGGTTCAGAAATTCGAGGTCATTCTTCTCGAATAAGCGGGCTTTACTTCTTAGCCGTTCAAACTTAGCCCCATTCATCGTTGAGACTTCTTTGGTGCAGAACACATAATCGAAACTATCTCGATCTTCGACGACTCGAAATTTGTCTTCAATCAATTCACGTGTTGAAACTTCTGGGACCAATTTCAATTCAGGCTTCAATCCCTGTTTCCCTACATATTCCAACAACTCGGAAATTGTACTGTTACATTCAGATGTTCCGTGAAATGAATAAACTGCTTCGTCTGTTCGAATATCGGTAAATCGGGTGACGAGATTGCCCTTCAGGTTCGATAGAATCGTATCGCCTTTAGAATTCCACAGCCATAAGGATGTAAAGTTAAAGTCAGAGTATGGCGGATATCCCGACGTAAGGCTCTCTACATCTTTTCGATCTGAAAGCTCGAGTTTTTTAAAAAATGGAAACAGTGGGATCATAAGACATCAGCTGAGATGGCTGGTCTTTTAGGACAAACCAATTCTCAATCTGTCCAAAGCATTCTTCTCGTATAGAGGCATTTCATAATCGCCTCGTTCCAATTCCCTGAGCAGTTTTTTCATGTAATTTTGCAGCGCTCCCGCTTTTTTATACTCTTCGAGCCGTTTCGGGGGGACGCTTAAAATGTCTCCAAGTATTTTTCTACAGATCTTCGATCCGCATTTGCATTTCATACTCCATTCCGTAGGGGCAATAGTAAGTGAATAATCGAATGTAACTTCATCGCCCGTTTTTATATCTCGAAGCGCGAAGAGTTCGCTATTCTTCCTTATTCCAGCGGTAGGATCGCAACTATGATTAAAAGTCCTAGAAAACTCATCAAGATCGAAAAATGTTCTGCGACCAAACTGACAAGCATCGTCTATATTTTCTTTTCCCGAGAGCACTTTATCTACTAGCTGACCTACGTCCATTCTTTCTCCGCTGAGGACATGGATTACTTCTCCGTTTTGAATTTCTGCATTCGCAAAAACCCCTTTGCCGTATTTTTTGGTGTCTTTTACGACGAGTCTTTTCATAGGACGATTTCGGTGTCAGGCCTAAAAACCGATCGGAAAAAAACGTATCCACAGCCATTCAACAATCGAAATCCCGGCGAACACCGTTAGCGACCAATAAGCATTTCCGATCAATAAGCTTCCGAGAAATATTTTCCAGTCTCGATTCGAGAGGCCATCGTACCGATGGTTGCCGTGTCGCATGTAAAGCGTTGTTATGAATGGGTCAAACTTGATCGATAGGAAGAGCATCGCTGCCGGATCTCCTTTTTTGAGAATCCAGGATGTTACTCGAGCCAGCCTCGTTGAATCCCTTTCCTTCAGTCCTTTGACGGTCTCAATGCCCAGCCAGTCCTTCTTGCTCCAATCATAAAATCGAAGTGTTCCATAACAGGCAAGAAATGATAAAAACGTCATCACAGCAGAGCCCGCCAAGATGCCGAGATACCAGATCACAAACGGATAAAGGATTAGATCAAAGCTCCAACTCAGCGCCGCATTCGCCAGCACTCCTACCCCCAAAATACCGGCTCTATGGAGAGGCGGGCTGTAAAGAGCCTGCTCAGTTTCCTCTAACATTTCGTTTTATAATTAAGAAAAAGCGGTTCATTATAGTTCTAAATAGAACTCTTTTCAACTTTTTCGTCGAGAAGGCGGCCGGACAAACGCAGTTAAATAAATCCAACGCTTTTGTTGGAGGTCAGTATGTGGGCAGATCCGCCCGCCCAAAACCAGATCGTTTGGCTGAGAAGTTGAAGGAGATACGAGAAAAGCTTGGCTTGTCGCAAGGTGAGCTTGTTATTCGCCTGAAATTAGGTGAAAGCAGTATCTCTCGAAGCAGCATCGCCGGATATGAGTTGGGAATAAAAGAACCCCCTCTGCCTATTCTTCTAAAATACGCCCGTCTCGCCAACGTAATTGTCGATGTTTTGATCGACGACGAACTGAACCTACCTGAACAAATTCCGTATCTAGGCAGACGGCCAACGATCTAGCATTCTCATCAATTGAGATATACACTATTAAGATCGTACCGAGGGCGTCGCGTCCATACTTCATTGCCGAAAAACTGGACGACAAGCATGCACTGCCGCTGACGCGGTGACGGCCTGCCCGCTTGGACCAAGGCGAATCGCTCGATCGAAAACCAGGACATCGTTTTGTGGTATTCGATGGGCATCACGCATATTCCACGGCCCGAGGACTGGCCAGTAATGCCGATTCATAAGACGGGATTCAAATTGAGCCCGAATGGATTTTTCAGCCGCAATCCGGCAATGGATGTACCTAGATAATGACCGCCAGTGAGTGTGATAATGAACCAGGGAACCGTAATTGAAAAGATCAGTCGCGGCCGAACGGATCTGGTATTTGATCTGCTTTCGTTGCCGAATTGGCAAGCGGCCTTAAACGAAGGTGATGTGACGCCGCTTCAGTGGTTCGTTTATTACAACGACACCACGGCACTAAAGTCCATATTGAATGCGGGCGGCGATTTTTCGGGCATCGATCTTGATCGGGAGCTAGGAAACGCCGCTTTCTTCGGTCATTGGAAGGTCGCTGATTTTCTGATCACGCAAGGGGCCGATGTGAATTATGCCCTGCCCGATACAGGCGAAACGCCGCTTCACAACGCCTTGTGCAAAGCCGGGCGCCCATATTTTTTGTATGTGCTGAA